>NZ_CP022304.1 GCF_004216475.1 Thalassococcus sp. S3
ATATCCACAGGCGCGCTTTCCAATACTCTAACGAACACAAAAAATCCGGTTTACTGGTATTGGGGGTCACTCTGGTTGTCCCCCATTGGTGGCCTTTTGTCCCCCAATGGCTAGCAGATGTCCAGATCGTGTCCCCCAATATCGTGTTGGAAGGTCAAGGTATCCCGTTCTCCCGGTACACCCTTTGCCACCCGATATCTTTCCGACGTGCCAGGCTCTTGCTGGCAATCCCGTCAATCCCCGCTCCCACCATATTGGCTTTTGCCTTTTTCGCAAATTCGCCGTAAATTCCGTTTGAGGCAGAATTAGCGTCCCCGCGGGGACAGGAGCAGATATGTACACCCATCAGGACCTGGCGCAGCTTCAGGCGCAATCGCTCAAGATGCAGGGCTTTATCCGGCAGCAGACCTTCTCGCCCGAGAACGAAAAGACCCTGCGCCGCTTCTCCAGCTGGGAGGTTGCGGAGCTGATCTTCAAGGTGAACCAATCCACCCTGCGCGGTCGTCTCGCCGCCGACCCCACCCTGCCCCAGGGCATTGTCGAGGAGGATGGCCGCCAGCGCTGGTACACGCTGGAAGAGATCAACACGCTCCGCCGCAAGCTGCGCGTCAACCGCCGCTCCCTCATGCCCCCCCGGCCCGCCGGCAAGCGCGCCATGCGCGCCGCCATCGCCAACTTCAAGGGCGGCGCCGGCAAGTCCACCGTGGCGCTGCATTTCGCCCATGCCGCGGCCCTCGACGGCTACCGCGTCCTCTGCGTGGATTTTGACCCCCAGGCTACGCTCAGCCACTCCATGGGTCTGTCGGACGTTGCCGAGGAATTCACCGTCTGGGGTATCATGGCTCGCGATCTGGGGCTTGAAACCGCGCGCATGAACGCCGCTGCCCAAGGCGCTGAGAGCGGCACCACCCTGCCCCAGCGCCGCCTGCCCGCCTCCGTGGCCGAGATGGGTCTGACCGACCTGCGCGTCTCGGACTTCATCAAGCCCACCAACTGGCCCACCATCGGCCTCGTCCCCTCCTGCGCCAACGCGGCCTTTGTCGAATTTGCCTCCGCTCAATACCGGCACATGAACCCCGAATGGTCTTTCTTCGCGGCCGTCTCCCGCTTCCTCGACCAGCTTCCGCCTGACGCCTATGACCTCATTCTCTTCGATTGCCCGCCTGCCATCGGCTACCAGTCCATGAACGCCGTCTTCGCCGCTGACATGCTCTACATCCCCTCCGGTCCCGGCTACTGGGAATATGACAGCACCACCTCCTTCATTGGCCAGCTCGCCGAGGCTCTGGAGGATCTCACCCGCTTCAACAACGGCCTTGTCCCCGCGGGGACAAAGGCCTTCGCCGATATCCGGTTCCTTCTCACCCGGTTCGAGCCCAACAACGATCTGCACCGCGCGATGCAGCAGGCCTTCGTTAAGGTCTTTGGCGACAGAGTGACCGAGCACCCGATCGAAATGACCCGCGCGGTGGAGCAATCCGGCCGCTTCCTGTCGTCGATCTACGAGATCGATTACCGCGATATGACGCGGGAAACCTGGCGCCGCGCGCGTGCGTCCTTCGATCAGGCCTATGAGGAATTCAAAACCCATGTCGCAGACGCATGGGACCAGCTAGAGGAGGCCGCATGAGCAAGCGCCGCATCTTCGACATCGATTTCGACATCTCATCCGAGGACAGCCCGCAAGGGCTGGACGAGGGCCAGGCAGAACCGCGCCGCGGCCCCATGGCCACCGCCATCTCCGAAAACGCCGAGGCCCTCACCGAACGCGCCACAGCCGAGGCCGCGATCCGCGCCGAAAACGACCGCCTCGCCCATGAATATGTGGCTCTGAAAAGGGACGGTCTGATCCAGGGCCGCATCCCTATCGACCGCATCAAGGCCGAGAAACTGACCCGTGACCGCTCCACCACGCGCGACCCGGAGCTTGACGAACTCATCGCTTCCATCCGGGCTGTGGGCCTGTCCAACCCCATCCATGTGGAAGAGACAGAAACCGGCTATGAGCTGATCCAGGGCTTCCGCCGCCTCAGCGCCTACCGTGCGCTGCATGCTGAAACAGGCGCCACCGCCTATGCCACCATCCCCGCCACGCTCCAGGCCAAGGGCGCGGCCCGTGATCAGCTCTACCGCCGCATGGTCGACGAAAACCTCGTGCGCAAGGACATCTCCTTTGCCGAGATGGCCCAGCTCGCCATGTCCTATGCCAAGGAAACAGCCACCGTGATCGGTGAGGTGCCCGATGCCGTCGACCTTCTTTTTGCCTCCACTGGCCGTCAGAAACGCAGCTATATCCGTCATTTCTGTCACCTGATCCGCATCCTCGGCCCCGCGCTGAAATACCCCGAGGTGATCCCCCGCGCGACCGGTCTGGCCCTTCTCAAGCGCCTCGATTCCGACCCGCGCCTCGCCGGTCAGATCAAGTCTGTCCTGCAAAGCCGTCCCGACCGGGACGAGGCCGGCGAACTGGCCGTTCTGCGCGCCGCGGCAGAGGCGCCCCGCGGGGCGGCCAAGACCCCAGCCCGCCCGCAGCCCAAAAGCACCGCGAAAACCACGATCAAGCTCAACCGCCCCGAAGGTGTGGCCAAGTGCACCGCCGCCAATGGCCGGTTCGAACTGCAACTGGATCAGGATTTCAGCGCCATCGACCGGCGGCGGCTCGAAGCGGCAGTGCGGTCCTTCCTCGATCAGCTCAAGGGCTGATCGGCCAAAAACCCCTGTATCAGAGCCGCAACGCGATCCGGTGCCTCTTCATGTGCGAGGTGGCCCAGATCCGGCAGCGTCACCGTCCGGCAATCCGGCATCCGCGCGGCAGCGCGGGCCGGGCTTGCCGGCGGCACTGTGCGGTCCCGCGCGCCTGTCAGAAAGAGGGCTGGCATGGCCAGCTTAGGCAACTCCTGCCTCAGATGATTGAGAGACCAACTGGCCATCATCAAAAGCGTGCCATCGACATGGTCGCGATCTCTGATCAACCGACGATAAAGCTGGAGGCCAATAGGGTCTAAATCAGACCCTGTAGAACGGATCAGAGCCGCGACGCGCTCCGGGCTGTCCGATGTGCGGGACACCATCTCTGCCGTGAACGGCGTCAGCGCGAGCATCTTTGCCATCGCCGGGAACATAACGCTCGCCATACCTTTGAAATTCTCCAAGGCAGGGTTGATGCCAATAACGCGCGGCGCCTGTCCCCGCGGGGACACCAGCCGGTGCGTGAGGTTCAGCGCCACAGCACCCCCTGCCGAGTGTCCGATGATTGCCGCCGGCTGCCAGCCTTCCTGCGCGCAGAGATTTGCGATGTCCTCGGTCGTGGCATGCAGCCCGCTGCGGTGTCTTGCGCCCAGTTGGGTCAGGCCCTGTCCGGGCAGGTCCAGCGATATAACGCGATGGCTCTGCGCGAGGATTGGCGCCAATCCACGAAACGAATGCACGCTGCACCCCGTTCCGTGCAGCAGAAGCAGCGTTTCGCCTTGTCCCATCTCCTGCACATGCCAGCGATGGGGGCGGCAGAGGATCTGCCGGGAATGCTCAAGGAGGGGCCAATCGGCGGGCGGGGGCCAGCGCATGGCTCACGCCTCGCTCAGCGCGCCGGTGACGGCGGCAGAGACCCGGGCCGCATCTGCGCGCGGCAGCGGCAGATAGGGCGCGCCCAGGGTGGCTGCGAGGCTTTTGAGCGCGGGTTGGGGCCGGTTCGACATGTCGATCATCAGCCCGGGAACGGATTGCAGGCGCAGGGCGGTGGCCAGCGTTTCGCTGTCCTGCGCCGCGCGCTGTCGGTCGGGCGTGCCGTCCAGCGCGATATTCGCGCGCCCGTCCGTCATCAGCACTACCGTGGGGGTCAGGCCCTTCGAGCGGCTAAGCAGGGACAATTCGGCGGCGGCCTTGAGGCCCGCGGCCAGGGGTGTGCCGCCGCCGCCAGGCAGGGCGGCCAGACGGCGTTTGGTTTGCACGAGGCTGCGGGTCGGGGGAAGGAGGAGGTCTGCCTCCTCACCCCGGAACGCGATCAGGGCGACGTGGTCGCGGCGTGCATAGGCTTCGCCGAGTAGGAGTTCGACGGCGCCTTTGGCCTCACCCAAACGCGACACGGCGGCGGAGCCGGAGGCGTCAACGGTGAAAATCAGCAGACGGTCGGAGGTCTCCTCGAACCGGCGCAGCCGGATGTCGCTGGAGCGGATGAGCAGACCGGGCGCGTCGGGTTGCGTACGACGGCGGAGAGGTTGCCAGGGGGCGGCGGCGCGCAGGGTGGCCACGAGGTCGATCCGCGCGCGTCCATCGAGCCGTCCGGAGCGCGAGGGCAGGGGGCGTCCACGCCGGTTGCCTTTGCGCTTTTGTCCGGCGCCCGAGCCGCCCGATCGCCGCCCTGTCCCCGCGGGGACAAGCCCGTCCAGAAGGCCCGGCGGCAAGAGCGCCTTGACCGCTTCGACCATCATCTCGGCGGGGATCGCTTCGCCTGTTGTGCCGTCGTTGCCCGCATCGTCGGGCACGGATTGATCCTGCAGCGGGGCAGGGAGGTCCTCTGCTGCATCTTCGGGAATGCGGGTGGCGCGGGAGGGGTAGACCAAGGTGGCTGCTGTGGTGAGGTCATCATCGGTGACCTTTGTCCTGCCATTCATAGCGGCGTGCGCGCGGGCGCAGGAGAGGGCGAGAAGCGGTGCGCGGAGGCTGTCGATTCCGAAACGGGCCGCAAGAGAGACTAGGATTTCGGGGGACTTGTACGGGATTTTGACATCTGTCCCCGCGGGGACAGGTGGGGGTGTCCCCGCGGGGACAGTCATGTCGGCGATGCGCAGACCGTCGAGATCCACATGGAAGGCGAGACGATCCGTCAGGGCTTTGGGGGCACGCTCATCGGGTTCGGCGCCTTCGTCGAGGAGGATCAGGGCGCTGCCGATTGCGGCGTCGAGATGTTGGGCGAGTTTGGCGGCGAGATCGGTGGGGATCCGTTCGGCCATGGTGGCCAAGATGATGCGGGGATGGCTGAAAAGTCCATCATTTTCAATCACTTGAGAGGCTGCGAGCGTAGCGGAGATGTTGATGCCGCCGAAAAGCTGGTCGTCGCTGATCGTGGGGTGGATCTTGCGGATGGGCAAGGGCAGGCGGGGCAGGGCGGAGAGGAGCGCATCGCGGGCCGGGCCGGTGCGGGCGCGGATGACCATGCCGCCGAGGCCGCCGGGGTCTTGTGCGAGACACGCCAAAGCGGTCCAGATCAGGGCCGCTCCTTCGCCCTTGCGGGCGGCGTCGCGGGCGGGGGCGCTCACCCCAGAACGCTTTCGACGGTGCGGGTGACGCGGGTGCCCGAGCCTGCTTCGTCGAGGGGGTCGCGGCGGAGGCGGTGGGAGAGGGCCATGGGGGCCACGCTGCGTAGATGTTTGCGGGTGACGGTTTTGCGACCCTCCCAAGCGGCCAGCGCGCGGGCGGTGCGCAGGAGCGTGAGCTCGCCGCGTAGGCCGTCGGAGCCGAGGGCGACGCAAAGCTCGGCGCAGTCGCGGAGGATGGTTTTTGGGGTTCTGACCTCTGTCAGGGCCTGACGGGCGGCGAGGATGCGGTCGCGGGTCTTGGCGTCTTCGGCCTGCCAGCGGGTCAGGAAGGCGTCGCGGGTGTTCTCGTAGCTGTCGCGGCGGCGGATCACCTCTATGCGCTGGCCGATATCGGTAGGCGAGCGGACCTCGACGGAGAGGCCGAACCGGTCCAGCAATTGAGGGCGCAGTTCGCCCTCTTCGGGATTGCCGGAGCCGACGAGTACGAAGCGGGCGGGGTGGCGGATGGAGAGGCCTTCGCGCTCCACCACATTCTCGCCGGATTGGGCCACGTCGAGGAGGAGGTCGACGATGTGATCCTCAAGCAGGTTGACCTCGTCGATATAGAGATAGCCGCGATTGGCGCGGGCCAGGAGGCCCGGTTCGAACGCCTTCTCGCCCCGGGTGAGGGCGCGTTCGATATCGAGGGCGCCAACGACGCGGTCCTCGGTGGCGCCCAGAGGCAGGTCTATGACCGGGGTGGGGCGTGAAACCACCTGTTTAGAGCCTATTTCGGCCCAATCGGGGCAATCTTCGACGCGGGCGGAGTTCACTGGGCAGCCTTCGACCTGTTCGATGGGGGGCAGGAGCGCGGCGAGGGCGCGGACGGCGGTGGATTTGCCTGTGCCGCGGTCGCCGAAGACCAGCACGCCGCCGATGCCGGGGTCGATGGCGGTGAGCACCATGGCGCGTTTCATATCGGTTTGGCCGACGATGGCCGAAAAGGGGAAGGGCGCGGTCATTGAGGTCTTTCCAAATGTCTAAGCGGGCTTTTTCCGCCCCATGTGCCCATGTCGCCGGTCACGGCGAAGCGGGCGTAAAGCTCTTCCCGGAACCAGCCTTCTTCTCGCACGGCCTGGATGGCACGGGCATGGGGTCCGGCAGGATCACGGGCGAAATCGGCCATCTGCCGGGCGCCGGGCCAGATGGAGAAGGTGACTTGATGCAGGAGAGGGACCTCTCCGATCCCGATCTTGAAAATCACGTTGGGATCGGCTCCGATTACCGCGGAAATGTCGGGGACCTGCCCCCAGAACTTCCATGCAACCCGGGGTTTGACCGTGGCGCGGGTGAGGGCGGCGAGGGGGCCTTTCGGCTCGTCTTCGCTCACCTCGAAGGGCGCGACACCGGACCATTCCCCGCGTGCGGAGGTGGGGGTGAGGAAGACGGTCCAGTCTTCCTCCGCCCGGTGGCGGTAGCGGTTCCAGATGCGGGTGTCGGAGACCCGGGCGCGGGCTGTCGCGAGGTCTGGCCAGGTGGCCAGAATCGCATAAACGCCCGTGTTTGGCACGGGTGTGAAGCCTTCGCCGGTGCCCGATCCGCAGAGTTTCCAGAAGCCGATATCGGGCACGCGGGGCAGCGAAAAGCGGGCCGCGCCCATCATTCCAAGCGCCCAGGCCCGCGCCAGCGGCGCGCCAAAGCGGAAGAAGCTGAGCGAGACGGTTTGCATGAGGCGTGGCTTCGGCAGTGGCTTGGGTGTCAACCTAAGCTGACAGAATTATCCTTGCAGGAAAACGAAGCTAAAGGCAATTGTAAATCAAACTAGACAGTCGTATCGTCATCCTATCATGACTCGCGTTGATCCGATCTCCCCGCCTCAGACCGGTTCCGTGCCGGATGCCCGTCCACATGCCATTGTCGTTGGCGCCGGTCTGGGTGGCCTTGCCGCCGCGATGCGGCTGGGGGCCAAGGGATATCGGGTGACGGTGATCGACAAGCTGGACGTGCCGGGCGGGCGGGGGAGCTGCATCCGCCAGGACGGCCACCGCTTCGATCTGGGGCCGACCATCGTGACGGTGCCGCAGCTTTACCGGGAGCTTTGGGCGGCCTGCGGACGGGATTTCGATCAGGATGTGACGCTGAAATCGCTCGATCCCTTCTATGAGATTCGCTGGCCGGATGGGACAAAGTTCGTGGCCCAGCACGACAGCGAAAAGATGCGCGAAGAGGTCGCTAAGATTAGCCCGGAGGATGTGAAAGGGTTTGATCGCTTCCTCAGGGACAGCGAGGCGCGGTATTGGTTCGGGTTCGAGGATTTGGGCCGGCGCCCGATGAACGAGCTTTGGGAGCTGATCAAGGTGCTGCCCCGCTTTGCGATGCTGAGGGCGGACCGATCGGTTTATGCCCATGCTGCAAGGCGGTTCAGGGATGACAAGTTGAGGATGGCGTTTAGCTTCCATCCTCTCTTTATCGGGGGCGATCCGCTGCATGTGACGTCGATGTATATCCTTGTCAGCTATCTCGAAAAGCAGTTCGGTGTGCATTACGCGATGGGCGGGCTTGCGGGGATGGCGCAGGCGATGGGCCGGGTGATCGAGGATCAGGGCGGATCGCTTTTGATGCAGACGGAGGTGGACCGGGTGTTGATCCGGCAGGGCCGAGCGGCGGGCGTGAGGCTGGCGAGCGGGCTGGAGATGGGCGCGGATGTGGTCGTGTCGAACGCGGATGCGGGGCATACTTATGACCAGCTGATGAAGGATGCACCCAAGAGGCGCTGGACGCCCGGGAGGCTGAAGCGCACGAGGTGGTCGATGAGCCTGTTTGTCTGGTATTTCGGGACCAAGGGGACCCGAGGCAAATGGCAGGATGTGGGTCATCACACGATCCTGAACGGGCCAAGATATCAGGGTCTGCTCAAGGATATTTTCATGAAAGGCAAGCTGGCGGAGGATTTCAGCCTTTATGTGCATCGCCCGTCGGTGACGGATCCGAGCGTGGCGCCGGAGGGGGACGATACGTTCTATGTTCTCAGCCCGGTGCCGCATCTGGGGCATGACAATGGTGTGGACTGGAGTGAGGAGGCCGAACGCTACAAGGCCCGCGTGCTGAAGGTGCTGGAAGAGCAGATGACGCCGGGGCTGGGAGAGGCGATCAGCACGGAGGTCGTGTTCACGCCGGAGACGTTCAGAGACAGGTATCTCAGCCCGTTCGGAGCCGCGTTCTCCATCGAGCCGCGCATTCTGCAAAGCGCGTGGTTCCGGCCGCATAACGTGAGCGAGGAGGTGCCGGGGCTTTATCTGGTGGGCGCGGGCACGCATCCGGGTGCCGGGGTGCCGGGCGTGATCTCGACGGCGGAAGTGCTGGGCAAGCTGGTGCCCGACGCGGTGCGGGCATGATCGCGCCGGCGGATATGGAGGCATGCCGGGAGGCGATCCGCCACGGGTCGCTGTCATTTTACGCAGCGTCGAAGTTGCTGCCGGCAAGGGTGAGGGACCCGGCGCTGGCGCTTTATGCGTTTTGCCGGTTGGCGGACGATGCGGTGGATCTGCAGGTGCAGAAGGCCGAAGCGGTGCTGCGTCTGCGCGACCGGCTGGATCTGGTCTATGCCGGACGGCCGCGGGATGCGGCAGCGGACCGGGCCTTTGCCGCGGTGGTCGAGCACTTCGAGATGCCCCGCGCCTTGCCGGATGCCCTGCTGGAGGGGCTGGCCTGGGATGCGGAAGAGAGACGCTATGCAACGCTTTCGGATCTGCATGGTTATTCAGCACGCGTGGCCTCCGCCGTGGGCGTGATGATGTGCGTTCTGATGGGTGTGAGGGACCGGAACGCGCTGGCGCGGGCCTGTGATCTGGGCGTGGCGATGCAGCTTACCAACATCGCCCGCGACGTGGGCGAGGACGCGATGGAGGGGCGGCTTTACCTGCCGACGGACTGGCTGCAAGAGATCGGGCTGGAACCGCAGGCGTTTCTTGCCGATCCGCGCCCGACCAAGGCGGTGCGCGCGCTGGTCAAGCGGCTCGTGATGCAGTCCAACAGGCTCTACTACAGGTCGGAGGCGGGGATTGGTGCGTTGCCGGTGACGGCAAGGCCGGGGATCTTTGCGGCAAGATTGATCTACGCCGGGATCGGAGGACAGCTCACCGCGATGGGCTATGACAGTCTGAGTGCGCGGGCACGGACGTCGAAGCTGCAGAAGATCGGGTGGCTGGGGCAATCGATGCTGCGAACTGGAGTGACATTGGTCATGCCACGCTCGGCCGTGGTCTATGCGGAGCCCTTGCCGGAGGTGGCGTTCCTGGTTGATGCGGCGGGTGCGGCGGAACGGGCGAGCCGCAGCGATGCGCTCATTGACGTGCTGAATACGCTGGAGCGGCGCAGCCGGGCGCAACGCGCGGCCTTGATCAGCGACGGGGCGCAGTTAAGCTAGCGTTATGGACTGGCTCTACTTCTGCATCTTTTTCGCGGCCTGCCTTGGCGCAGGGGTCACGGGCGGGTTGTTTCCCCCGGGGGAGTGGTATCGCCAGCTGACCAAGCCTGTCTGGACACCCCCCGATTGGGTGTTTCCGGTGACCTGGATGGTGCTTTACGTCTGCATTGCGCTGGCGGCGACCCGCGTGGCCAGCCTGCCGGACAACGGGCTGGCCTTGGCCTTCTGGTCGCTACAGATCGCGTTCAACGGGCTATGGACGCCAGTATTTTTCGGTCTGAGGAAGATCCGGCTTGGCATGGCGGTTGTGGCGGCGCTCTGGCTCGCGGTGCTGAGTGGGATGATCGCGCTCTGGCAGGTGGATTGGGTCGCGGGCGCGCTGTTCGTGCCGTATCTGATTTGGGTGACGATCGCCTCAGCGCTGAATGCAGCGGTTTGGAGGCTGAATCCGGGCGAGGCGCAAGCGGCGTGACCTGCGTTTGGATCAGGATATCGCGGGCGATATCCTGACGCCTCCGGCGGCCGTATTTTTATCGAGAAGAAGCAGGGGATACGCTTTGTCGGTAACCGCGCGTTAAGGTTAATCGTTTTTATTGGAGAAGCGGTACAGGCTGCCGAGCCGATGACCGCTCGAGGAGAAGCCCCGTGTCCCGGTTGAGTGCCGTCTAACGAGATCAACTTCGGATGCGGGGTGGACCCCTTCTACGCTTTTGCGGCGTGCTCCCGACCCGTCGATCCCGCATTAACTCTAATCGGCATTAACGTTAATGCTCGTGAAGGTTAACTCTATCAGAACTCGGACAAATGTTGACCCAAACGCGCTTTCCAAAAGATCCGCGGTGTTTGGCAGAGAACAGGTCCCCTGCTTCTTCTCGATAAAAATACGGAAAATCCCGCCGCTTGCCGTCCGCGCCCCGTCAGCCTGGTGCGAATGTCCAGCCTCGCCGTCTTGGCACACGCACCGCCAGCATCGGTTTCAGAAGCGGGTTGCGGAAGCGGCGCAGATCGAGCGCCTCGTGCACGCCCACCGTCTCCACTCCGCCAAGCTGTGTGCGCACCGCTGCACGGGTGTAAAAGGGCGCATCGAGCATCGGCTTGACCTGCCGCGGACGATAGCCGGCATCTGCCCGCGTCTCCCGCGCCACCGCCCACAGGCTGCGGGCCATCCGTGCTTTGGGCGGCAGGGCAATCACGCTGGCATTGCCGTCCTCATCAAAGGAAAATCCCGCTGCCAGCGTGCTGCCATCCAACCGTTCCGCGTCATAAAAACAGGCCGCACCGTCCGGCGTCGGAAAGCGCCCCCATGTCCAGTAGGAGAAATCCTCCTCCAGCGCTCGTGTGCCGAAATTGGCATCAAAATAGCCGTGCCCCCGCCAGTTCCAGCCTGGGCGGTCGATCTCGACTTCAATGCGTGCAACCGGCGCGAAAGGGCGCCATATGTGGCTCTGATCTGCCTTGAGTGGCAATTCAACGGAGGTCACGGCGGTTGGGATTACCCGGACCTGCCCGCGGATCCGGCTGATCAGCGGTGGAGAGGAGACCTCATCGATATCCACGATCAGACGGTCGCCCTCCCAGCGCATCATCGACGGGCCGACCTCCAGCCGGGAGGCGGTCTGACGTAAGGCCGAGGTCCCCCGGTCGGTCATGGTAAACCGCCCGCCGCGTCCATAGGTGGCCACGTTGATGCAGACGTGGTTCTGCGGGCATTTCCGTCCCGACCAGCGATACCAGGGTGAAAAGACCGACCCGATGAACCCGATAATCGAGATCGCGCGCGCCCCGTCGTCGCTTATCCCGTCGACATACCACCAGGCATAGCCATTGGGGCCGACATCGACGTTGAAGTTAGGTCGCTCAAGATCGCCGCGGCCGCGTGCGAGGCGGAGCGTGTCGCCATCGGCACGCCCGCCCCCGGATGGGTCCCGCCCCCGGCCAGATAAAGCCCCGGCACCGTCGTGCGCGCCGTCGGGCGCTGGAAGGCGGCGGTCAGGCCATGCGGGCTCTGCCCGTAAAGCGACCCCAGGCTTTCGGGAAAGAGCCGGTTGAACATCTGCGGCGTCGTGAGGCTCTCCACCCCCGGTGTCGGGCTGAAATGCGTCCCGTGCTGCGCCATCTTCTGCATGATCATCGCGTGCCATTCCAGCACCTCCGTGTCATCTGCATCGGCCTCCGCGCGCGCCATAGGGGGCGCATTGGCAATGATTTCGAACCGTTCAAGCGCTGGCGGGGCATGACCTTGGCCCCTGTCTTCGGCGCAGAGATAAAGCGTGGGGTCGCGGGGCAGGCGCCCGGCGACAAGATCGTCGAATTCCGATGCGGGATCGGAACCGAAATAGACGTTGTGATGGGCCAAGGGCCGGCCCGACGGCGTGGCGGCGAAACTGTGTACCCGCGCCGAGAAGGAGCGCGGCAGCGTCAGCGTCTGCCGCGCGACAGCCGAGGCGCCCGGTCCAAGTGCGCCTGTCGCAAGCGCCCGGGGATCGCCGTTGAACAGCACCGCCTCGGCCGGCACAAAGCGTCCGCCCTCAAGCGATACGCCCCGTACCCGGCCCCCTTGCAGAGACAGCCGATCCACATGGACGCTCATTTCAAAGCGCACCCCGTGCGCGGCGGCCAGTTCCGCCATGGCGCCTGCCAGCTTGTGTATGCCTCCCTTGACCACCCAGACACCCGCAGCCTCCGCCTGCCAGATCAGCGCCAGCACCGCGGGGGAGCGGAAGGGCGAGCCGCCCACATAGGTCGCGTAGCGACCGAAGAGTTGTGCGAGGCGGGGATCGCTGAATTGCCGCCGCAGCATCTGGCCGAGCGTCGACAGTGGCGCCATTGGGGCGATCAGATAGGGGCGGGCGAGCACGTGGCGGGTCAAGGCGCTCAGCCTGGGTTCCGCACTTTGCATCATCGGCGCGTCAAAGCCGGCAAAGAGTTGCCGGCACCGCTCGCAGAAGCCGCGAAACTCCGCCTCCGACCGATGCGCGGCAAAGGCGCGGATCGCCGCGGCGCTGGCCTCCATATCCGCGAAGAGATCCAGGGTGGAGCCATCGCTCCACACATGGCGTGCCAGGATCTCTTGCGGCACCAACGTCACATGATCGTCAAGCCGTGCGCCAGCGCTGGCGAAGAGATCGTCAAACACATGCCGCATTGTCAGCACGGTCGGGCCTGCATCCACAGGGCCGGCCGCACTTGGCAGCGTCCGGATCTTGCCGCCCACATGGGCGTGCCTCTCGATCACCGTGACATCCAGGCCCGCTGCCGCGAGCCGGATCGCCCCGGCCAGCCCGCCCATGCCCGCGCCGATCACCACCACACGCGGGCGTGTGGTGCGGTCAGGCACGATCGTTGGTTTTGCAAAGGTCATGGCGCGTTCCTTGGCTGTGCCATGATTGTTGACTCCCGACCGTAAAGTGTCCAGTGTAATTTACACATTGATGTCGCCGTTGCGTGACAAATCGAGCGGGAGACCACCCAATGCCTCTGAAATCACGGATCGAAGCGGCCATTTCAGGCGCCATTCAAGTGGGGCAGGGGCGGATGTCTCCGCCCAAGCTGGCCTCGGCCCTGGAATATGCCGTGACACCCGGGGGCGCGCGAATCCGTCCCACGATCCTGATGTCGGTGGCCATGGCCTGCGGAGATGATAGGCCCGCCCTCTCGGACGCAGCCGCCGCAGCGCTTGAGCTGATCCACTGCGCGAGCCTTGTGCATGACGATATGCCCTGTTTCGACGATGCGGATATGCGGCGTGGCAAACCGTCGGTGCACCGCGCCTATTCCGAGCCTCTGGCTTTGCTCACCGGCGACAGCCTGATCGTGCTGGCCTTCGAGACGCTGGCGCGTGTGTCGGCGCAGTCCCCCGAGCGGGTGGCGCAACTGATCCTGACGCTGGCGCAGCGCACCGGAATGCCGGGCGGCATCTGCGCGGGTCAGGGCTGGGAGAGCGAGGAGAAGGTGGACCTGTCGGCCTATCACCAGGCCAAAACCGGCGCGCTGTTCATCGCGGCCACGCAGATGGGTGCGGTCGCCGCCGGACAGGAGGCGGAGCCGTGGGAGGAACTGGGCGCCCGCATCGGTGAGGCCTTCCAGGTCGCCGATGATCTGCGCGATGCACTTTATGACGAAGAGACGCTGGGCAAGCCCGCCGGGCAGGACGATCTGCACGGCCGCCCGAATGCGGTGACCGAATTTGGCGTGCAAGGTGCGATCCAGCGGCTCAAGGATATTCTGGGCGGCGCGATTGCGTCGATCCCCTCCTGCCCCGGAGAGGCGCAACTGGCCGAGATGGTGCGCCTTCAGGCTGAGCGTCTGACGCCCGTCGCCCCCACTGTGCGGCAGAGCCTCTGATATGGACGACGCGGTTCCGGCCTGGCGCGGTGGTTGGCTGAACCGTCTGGTGGCCCGCCCGGGGTTCCAGGCCTGGGCCAGTCATTTCCCCCTGACCCGCGCGCGTGCTCGCAAGGACGGGGCGGAGCTGTTCGATCTGGTCCAGGGTTTCGTGCAAAGCCAGGCGCTAATGGCTCTGGTCGAGTTGGACGTGATGCGTCGCCTGCGCGCCGGGGCGCGCGGGGCGAGTGAGTTGGGCCGCGCGCTGGATCTGCCGGAAGACCGGATGCAAGTGCTGCTGCAGGCCGGGGCCGCGATGGGTCTGCTCAGGCGCCGCCGCGACGGGCGCTTTGCGCTTGCGCGCAAGGGTGCGGCGCTGATGGGCGTGCCGGGGCTTGAGGCGATGATCCGGCATCACAAGGCCTTCTACAGCGATCTCTCTGATCCCGTCGCCCTGCTGCGCGGCGAGGTGGAGACGGAGCTGGCAGAGTTCTGGCCCTATGTCTTCGGCGCCCATGGCGAGGTCGACCCGGGGGTCGCGCGCACCTATTCCGACCTTATGGCGCAGAGCCAGCGTCTGGTTGCGCAGGACACGCTGCGCATGGTCTCGCTGAAAGGTGTCGGGCGTCTTCTGGATATCGGAGGCGGGACCGGCGCCTTTCTGGAGGCCGTCGGTCAGGCCTACCCCGCGCTTGAGATGGAGCTTTTCGATCTGCCGCAGGTCGCCCCGGACGCGGCGGAGCGATTCGCCCGCGCCGGGATGGCGGACCGCGTCACGATCACGCCCGGATCCTTTCGTGAGGATGCCTTGCCACAGGGTGCGGATGCGATTTCGCTGATCCGCGTGCTTTATGATCACAGCGACAGCACCGTTCGGGCGCTACTGTCTAAAATATATGACACATTACCGGTCCGAGGCCGCCTGATCATCTCCGAGCCGATGGGTGGCGGTGCGCGGCCTGAAAAGGCGGGCGATGTTTATTTTGCCTTCTACACGATGGCGATGCGCACTGGGCGCGCCCGTTCGCAGCAGGAAATCGCGGATTTATGCGCAGAAGCCGGCTTTTCCGGCATCCGCCGGCCGCGCAGCGCGCGGCCTTACGTGACCTCTGTGGTCACTGCGGAGAAATCAATCTGACCTTTGCAGAAAGAAGTGTCTAAAAGAATTGACACTCACAACTGTCAGGATAAACTGACACTGCGTAAAAAAAGCGCACTGAGTCTCCGCGCTGCGGCACGGAGCAGGGGATGAGCACGAGGGAGGCCGTCATGGATACCAAGGCGATCGTACTGAAAGGTCCAAAAGATCTGGCTGTCGATCATGTGGTGCTGACGGAGCCCGGTGAGATGGACCTGGTGGTCGACATCTCTCATTCCGGAATTTCCACGGGGACGGAGAAGCTGTTCTGGTCCGGCCAGATGCCGCCCTTTCCCGGCATGGGCTATCCGCTGGTCCCGGGCTACGAGGCCGCGGGCGAGGTGGTGGAGGCCGGACGGCTGACCGGGTTCAAACCGGGCGAGCGTGTCTTTGTGCCGGGTGCGAATTGTTATGACGGGGCCTTTGGTCTGTTCGGCGGCGCCACGGCGCGGCTGGTCACGGATGCCGCCCGCGTCACGCGGATTGATCCGGCCCTTGGGGCCGAAGGTGCCCTGCTGGCGCTGGCGGCCACGGCGCGTCACGCGATGGCGGGCATGGACAAGGCGACGCCGGACCTCATCGTGGGTCACGGTGTTCTGGGTCGGTTGCTGGCCCGGCTGACCATCGCGGCAGGCGCCCCTGCGCCGACCGTGTGGGAGATTGATCCGTCGCGCCAAGGCGGTGCTGAAGGATACGAGGTCATCGCACCGGATGCGGATGAGCGCCGCGACTATCGCGCGATCTATGACGCGTCGGGCAATGGCGGTCTGCTCAACGATCTGGTGGGCCGTCTGATCAAGGGCGGAGAGATCGTGCTGGCGGGGTTCTACACAGAGCCGCTCAGCTTTGCATTCCCGCCGGCCTTCATGAAAGAGGCGCGGTTCCGTGTGGCGGCGGAATGGCAGCCGGACGATCTGACCGCCACCCGCGCGCTGGTCGAGGCCGGCGCGCTCAGCCTGGACGGGCTGATCACACATGAGGCCCGGGCCGAGGATGCGCCCGACGCCTATCGCACGGCCTTCGAAGATCCGGCCTGTCTGAAAATGATCCTGAATTGGGGAGCAGTCGCGTGAAAGACGAAGTACCGAACCTGAAGGATTTCGACCAACGCTTGCGCGATGAGGCGCATGAGGATCTCGCCGACGTGATCCCGGCGGAGGCGACAAAGAAAACGCAGATCATCGCAATTTACGGCAAGGGCGGCATCGGCAAGTCGTTCACGCTGGCCAATCTCAGCCACATGATGGCCGAGCAGGGCAAGCGCGTGCTGCTGATCGGATGCGATCCGAAGTCGGACACGACCTCGCTGCTTTTTGGCGGAAAGGCCTGCCCGACGATCATCGAGACCTCGACCAAGAAGAAGCTGGCCGGGGAAGAGGTCGCCATCGGGGACGTATGCTTCAAACGCGGCGGCGTCTTCGCGATGGAGCTCGGCGGCCCGGAAGTGGGCCGCGGCTGCGGCGGGCGCGGGATCATCCACGGGTTCGAGCTCTTGGAGAAGCTGGGCTTTCACGATTGGGATTTCGACTATGTGCTGCTGGACTTTCTGGGCGACGTGGTCTGCGGCGGGTTCGGCCTGCCGATTGCGCGGGACATGGCGCAGAAGGTGATCCTGGTGGGCTCGAACGATCTGCAGAGCCTTTACGTGGCAAACAATGTCTGCTCGGCGGTGGAGTATTTCCGGAAGCTGGGCGGCAATGTGGGCGTCGCGGGGCTGGTCATCAACAAGGATGACGGCACGGGCGAGGCGCAGGCCTTTGCCAAGGCGGTGGACATCCCGGTGCTGGCCTCGATCCCGCAGGACGACGATCTGCGCAAGAAGTCGGCCAATTACCAGATCGTGGGCACGATGGAGAGCCAGTGGGGGTCGCTCTTTGCGGAGCTGGGTCTGAACGTGGCGGAGGCACCGCCGGTGCGCCCGACGCCGCTGAGCCAGGACGGATTGCTGGAGCTGTTCGACGGATCGGATACCGGAGCGGGCGTGGTACTGGAGCCGGCGACGGATACGGATATGCGCGGGAAGAACGCCAAGCCCAAGGTCTCGCTGGAGGTGATCTATGACGAGGCGTGAGCGGAGCGGTTTCGGATCGCTGAAGCGATCCGACCGGCTGGGGGCGCTGCCCCCAGACCCCCGGAGTTTATCTGGCAAGATGAAGGGGCGTGTCTCATGAGTGGTCCTGTCACGTATGATGCTGCTGATCAGGTGGATGTGTTGCCGGGCGACCGTCGCGAGGAAAGCCCGCAAGGGCTTGAGGAGCCGCCTGTTTTGGGCTGCCATTCGGGCAGCGAGATGGAGAAGGCGGCTAAGCTGGCGGGCAACTCGGAATTGCTGGAGCAGTTCGCGAAGGACTACCCGCAAGGGCCGCACGACAAGCCACAGAGCATGTGCCCTGCCTTTGGTTCGCTGCGCGTGGGTCTGCGGATGAAGCGGGTTGCGACCGTGCTATCTGGCTCGGCCTGCTGCGTCTACGGGCTGACCTTCGTGAGCCATTTCTACGGCGCGCGGCGCTCGGTCGGCTATGTGCCGTTCAATTCCGAGACGCTGGTGACCGGCAAGCTTTTCGAGGACATCCGGGAAAGCGTCCATGATATGGCCGACCCCGACAAATACGACGCCATCGTGGTGACGAACCTGTGTGTTCCCACGGCGAGCGGCGTGCCGCTGCGGCTGTTGCCGAGCGAGATTAACGGTGTCCGGATCGTCGGGATCGACGTGCCCGGATTTGGAATCCCCACTCATGCCGAGGCCAAGGATGTTCTGGCCGGAGCAATGCTGAACTATGCCCGCGCCGAGGTAGAGGCGGGGCCGGTGGCGGCTCCCGTGGGTGGGAAATCGGATCGTCCGACGGTGAGCCTTCTGGGAGAGATGTTCCCGGCGGATCCGGTGATGATCGGTCAGATGCTGGCGCCGATGGGGCTGGCAGCCGGACCGGTTATCCCCTGCCGGGAATGGAGAGAGCTGTATGCCGCGCTCGATTGTGGCGCGGTGGCAGCGATCCATCCCTTCTACACCGCGGCGATCCGTGAGTTTGAAGCCGCGGGGCGGCCCATCGTGGGCTCCGCGCCCGTGGGGCATGACGGCACGGCGGCGTGGCTTGCGGGCATCGGCGATGCGTTCGGGCTGGCGGCGGACAAGGTGGCGGAGGCGCAGAATGCGTTCCTGCCGGCCATCAAGGGCGCGCTGGCGGCGATGCCGATCAAGGGGACGATCACGCTCTCGGGTTACGAGGGCAGCGAGCTTCTGGTCGCACGTCTGCTGATTGAAAGCGGCGCGGAGGTGCCTTACGTGGGCACCGCCTGCCCCAAGACGCCCTGGTCGGCGGCAGATGCCGCATGGCTGGAGGCGAAGGGCGCCAAGGTCAAGTTCCGCGCATCGCTTGAAGATGATTGCGCGGCGATGGAGGCGATCACGCCGGATTTGGCCATCGGCACCACACCGGTGGTGCAGAAGGCCAAGGAGCTTGGCATTCCGGGGCTTTACTTCACCAACCTGATCTCCGCCCGGCCTTTGATGGGCCCGGCAGGGGCGGGTAGTCTGGCGCAGGTGATCAATGCGGCCATCGGCAACAAGGACCGGATGGCGCATATGAAGGCCTTCTTCGAAGGCGTGGGGGAGGGCGATACGGCGGGCGTCTGGGAAGGCGATCCGAACCTGAGACCGGATTTCCGCGCCGCGCATCAGAAGAAGCTCGACAAGCAGGCGCGCGTCGCGAAGGCGGAGCAGATGATATGAGACGCGAAGCACTCTCACATCATTTGCCCGGTGCGGGAAAGCGGGTTTGCTTGCAAACCGGCGGCCGCACACCATCGAACGGTGCGCCTTTGGGAGACGTTGGACCGGGGGTTTCACACCCCCGGACCCCCGTGGAGTTTATCTGGCAAGATGAAGCAGGGGAGGCAGTTTCATGCTGATCCAGGATCATGACAGGGCCGGAGGATATTGGGGCGCCGTCTATGCGTTTTGCGCCGTGAAGGGGCTGCAATGCGTGATCGACGGGCCTGTTGGATGTGAGAACCTGCCGGTGACCTCGGTGTTGCATTACACCGACGCGTTGCCGCCGCATGAGCTTCCGATCGTGGTCACTGGCCTCGGAGAGGAAGAGCTGGGTCGGGATGGGACCGAGGGCGCGATGAAGCGCGCTTGGGGTGTGCTCGACCCAGCTTTACCCGCCGTTGTTGTGACCGGGTCGATTGCGGAGATGATTGGCGGCGGGGTGACCCCCCAGGGCACCAACATCCAGAGGTTTTTGCCGCGCACCATTGACGAGGATCAGTGGGAAGCCGCGGACCGGGCGATGACCTGGATCTTTACCGAATTCGGTATGACGAAAGGTCGGATGCCCCGCGAGGCCAAGCGTGAGGAGGACGCAAAGCCGCGCGTGAATATCCTGGGTCCGATGTACGGCACGTTCAACATGCCCTCGGATCTGGCCGAAATCCGGCGTCTGGTCGAAGGGATCGGCGCCGAGGTGAACATGGTGATGCCCCTAGGCGCGCATGTGGCCGAGATGCGGAACCTCGTGAATGCGGATGTGAATATCTGCATGTACCGCGAATTCGGGCGTGGCCTCTGCGAAGTGCTGGGCAAGCCCTATCTGCAGGCGCCCATCGGGGTGGAGAGCACGACGAAGTTCCTGCGCACGCTGGGCGAGATGCTGGATCTGGATCCCGAGCCCTTCATCCAGCGCGAGAAGCATTCGACGATCAAACCGGTCTGGGATCTGTGGCGGTCGGTCACGCAGGACTTCTTTGCCACGGCGTCTTTCGCGATCGTGGCGAACGAGACCTATGCCCGGGGCATCCGGTTGTTCCTGGAAGAGGATATGGGTCTGCCTTGCGCCTTTGCGGTGGCACGGACGGCGGGTGCCAAGACCAACAATGAGGAAGTGCGCGCGCTGATGGCGCAGAAACGGCCCCTGATCGTGATGGGGTCGATCAACGAGAAGATGTATCTGGCCGAGCTTAAGGGTGGGCACGGGCCAAGCCCGGCCTTTATTCCCGCAAGCTTCCCCGGTGCTGCGATCCGACGGGCCACGGGCACGCCGTTCATGGGGTATGCCGGGGCCACCTACATGATCCAGGAGGTCTGCAACGGCCTCTTCGATGCGCTCTTCCACATCCTGCCGCTGGCCAGCGACATGGATGATGCAGAGGCCACGCTGACCCCGCTGCGCCGGGATTTCCCCTGGGATCCGGAGGCGCAGACCATGCTCGACAAGATCGTGGCGCAACACCCGATCCTCACGCGGATCTCCGCGGCCAAGACGCTGCGGGATGCCGCTGAAGAGGCCGCCCTGGCCGCAGGTGCCGACCGCGTTGTGGTCGAGACCGTGCGCGCCCTGGACCCTGCGCTGGCTGAGGCCGGCGACACAGACGAGACACCCATGAAAGGAGACCCGTCATGACGGATATGACTTCGAACACGCCGGTGGAGGCGCGCAGCCACAAGCCGCCGAAGACGGAATTCATGGTCTATTTCGCGATCATTTTCGTGGCGACGCTGCCGCTGGCCACGCTCACCTGGGCGCTGGCCGCGATCAAGAGCGGATCGTTCACCGAAAAGGGTCCGGTGGCACGTGCCTGGAGCCAGGCCCGGATCATCACACCGATGATCTTTACCGCATGAGAATACCCCGTCGCCCGATCGTGGCGGGGATCAAGACTGGCCGTCCGACAGGGCGGGCAGAGCCCGGAGGGGCGCAAGCCCTAAAGGACCCGGCCGCGGGGAGCGCGGCGTCAGCTTAGGTTTTCGAAAGGAAAGTTTATGGCTGATAACTCCGACCTGTCCTTCACAGGTCTTACCGACGAACAGGCGCAGGAATTGCACTCTGTCTACATGAGCGGGCTCTGGCTGTTTTCGGCCGTGGCTATCGTCGCTCATTTGGCAACGTTCATCTGGCGTCCGTGGTTCTGAGGAGGGATTGAGACATGCAGAAATTCTATAAGATTTGGCTCGTTTTCGATCCCCGCCGTGTGTTTGTCGCACAGGGCGTTTTCCTTTTCCTGCTGGCAGCGATGATTCACCTCGTCCTGCTGAGCACGGACCACTTCAACTGGTTTGAACTGGCGGCCCAAAAGGCGGCTGGCGGCTGATCCCCCCGGATCAGCCCTGTGAAGTGACAGACAACGTTGCGGGCGGCACGCGCTGCTTGAACCGGGTCGCCCGCAACAAACCAAAAATAACGACGGCTTTCGGACCATGACGGACGGGCCGCCAAACGCGGAGATCAGAGAAGATGGCGTTGCTCAGCTTCGAGAGAAAGTATCGCGTCCGCGGAGGGACGCTGATCGGCGGTGATCTGTTCGACTTCTGGGTGGGGCCCTTCTATGTGGGGTTCTTCGGGGTCACGACTGCCTTTTTTGCCCTGTTGGGCACGGTTTTGATTTTCTGGGGCGCGAGCCAGCAGGGCACGTTTAACCCATGGTTGATCAACATCGCCCCGCCTGACCTCAGCTACGGTCTGGGCATGGCGCCGCTGATGGAAGGCGGTCTGTGGCAGATCATCACCTTCTGCGCGGTGGGCGCCTTCGTCAGTTGGGCGCTGCGCGAGGTGGAGATTTGCCGAAAGCTGGGCATGGGATATCACGTTCCCTTCGCCTTCGGGGTTGCGATCTTTGCCTATGTGACATTGGTCGTCTTTCGCCCGCTGCTCATGGGGGCATGGGGGCATGGATTTCCCTACGGCATCTTCAGCCACCTCGATTGGGTGAGCAACACGGGCTACGCCTATCTGCACTTCCACTACAACCCGGCGCATATGCTGGCGGTGACCTTCTTCTTTACCACCACACTGGCGCTGGCGCTGCACGGCGCGCTGATCCTGTCGGCGGCGAACCCCGAAGAGGGGGAAGAGATGAAGACGCCCGATCACGAGGACACGTTCTTTCGCGATTTCATCGGCTATTCGGTGGGCACCCTGGGCATTCACCGCGTGGGCCTTCTCCTGGCGCTGAATGCCGGGTTCTGGAGTGCGATCTGCATCATCATCAGCGGCCCGGTCTGGACCAAGGGCTGGCCCGAATGGTGGAACTGGTGGCTTGAGCTGCCGATCTGGGGCTCGAATGTGGGACTGTAATCATGGCTGAATATCAGAACATTTTCACGCAGGTGCAGGTCCAGGGAACGCCCGAATGGGGCATGGACGACAACGGCACCATGACCGCGGAGCGGATCGGCAAGCCCGGTTTCTCCAAACTCTTCGGGCTTTTCGGCAACGCCCAGCTTGGCCCCTTCTATCTGGGCTGGACGGGCATGATCTCTCTGGCCTGCGGCCTCATCTGGTTCAACATCGTGGGCCTGAACATGCTGGCGCAGGTGGGCTGGGATTTCCCCGAATTCATCCGGCAGCTGTTCTGGCTGGCGCTTGAGCCGCCCAGCCCGGAATACGGCCTGTCGATGCCGCCGCTGAATGATGGCGGGTGGTACATCATCTCCAGCTTCTTCCTGCTGGTCAGCGTGATGACCTGGTGGCTGCGCTCCTATCTGCTGGCCGCCGAGCACAAGATGGGCAAGCATGTCTTCTGGGCGTTCGGCAGCGCCATCTGGCTCTTCCTGGTGCTCGGTCTTTTCCGCCCGGTCCTGATGGGATCGTGGTCGGAGGCCGTGCCATACGGTATCTTCCCGCACCTCGACTGGACCACGGCGTTTTCGATCCGCTACGGCAACCTTTACTACAACCCGTTCCACTGCCTGAGCATCGTGTTCCTTTATGGCTCTGTCCTGCTCTTTGCGATGCATGGTGCCACGATCCTGGCCGTGACCCGCTATGGCGGCGACCGGGAGCTAGAGCAGATCGTGGATCGCGGCACGGCCTCAGAACGCGCGGCTCTCTTCTGGCGGTGGACCATGGGCTTTAACGCCACGATGGAGGGCATTCACCGCTGGGCCTGGTGGTTTGCGGTGCTGACCCCGATCACCGGAGGGATCGGCATTCTGCTGACCGGCACGGTGGTCGACAACTGGTTCATCTGGGCGCAGGAACACAATTTCGCGCCGATCTATGACGGCTCCTACGGCTACGAAGACTATCGCAGCTACGAAGCCTTTATCGGACAGGAGGGCTGAGCCATGCTGCCCAAGTGGTTTGACGACTGGAACCGTGAGAACCCCACGGATATCTACGGGCCGGCCATCGTGGTCGGCACGGTGGGGGCGGCGGTGTTCGCGGCGGCGCTGATCGTGAGCTGGGGGCAACCCTTCGCCACGGACAGCCTGCAGACCGGTCCGCGCGGAACGGGGATGTCGGTGCCGGAATTCACTTCGGATCTCGACACACCGGATCCCACGATCGAGGCCTATTACACCGAAGAGCCGTATCTGCCGGAAGGTGGCGAGCCGCTCGCACGCGACATTTATGACAACGTGCAGGTGCTGGGCGATCTGACGGAGGACAACTTTAACCGTCTGATGAACGCGATGACCCAATGGGTCAGCCCCGAACAGGGCTGCGCCTATTGTCACGGCGATCTTGATCTTGAGGATTATGGTCAGGACAACCTCTACACCAAGGTTGTCAGCCGACGCATGATCCAGATGACCCAGAACATCAACGAGAACTGGGATGGGCATGTGAACGCCAACAAGGAGGTGGGCGTAAACTGCTATACCTGCCACCGGGGCGAGAATGTGCCGTCGGAGATCTGGTTCCGCATCTCGCCGGTGAACGAGGCGGCAGAAGGTTGGGCCGCGGTGCAGAACCGTGCCACCAGCCTCAGCCAGTCGACCTCGCTGCCGTCGAATGCGATCGAGGTGTATCTGACCGATCCCGACAGCATGGTGAACGTGCATGATCTGGAAAGCCGCGTGGCCGGTGTGCCGGGGCTGACGGAGGATGTGCATACGATCCAGAAGACCGAGATGACCTATTCGCTGATGAATTACTTCTCGAACTCGCTGGGTGTGAATTGTGTCTTCTGCCACAACAGCCGCGCGTTCTATGACGGATCCGAGCATACGCCCCAATGGGCCACCGCGCAGCTGGGTCGCCAGATGGTGATCGAGATGAACAACGAATACCTGATCCCACTCAAGGACACCTATCCGCCGGAACGCCTGGGCCCTGTTTATGCCGACGCGCCCAAGGCCGCATGTGCGACCTGCCACAAGGGCTATCAGCAGCCATTGCAGGGCACCAACATGATCGCGGATTGGCCGGAACTCGCGTCCAGCGACCCGCCGGAATACGAATAAGGGCCGGGCGGTGCCATCCGGCGCCGCCCCCCTTTGCCAGGCGCGGACCCGCGGCTTCCTGGGTCCGGGCACGGGGTGTAACACCCCGGTTCCCTTCCTGTTGGCTACAGGAGACTGGCGCCGTACCTGAAGCTCACCTTCAAGTGCGGCGCCAATTTTTTCTCGGGAGGAGAAAGAGACATGACCCATCCGCAGACACCGACCCTGGACCGTGTCGCCGGCCCCGCCGACCTCAAGGCGCTAAGCGACCGGGAATTGAAGGCGCTGGCGGATGAGTTGCGATCCGAGGTGATTTCAGCGGTGTCCGAAACGGGCGGACATCTGGGCTCCTCCCTCGGTGTGGTCGAGATGACGGTGGCGATCCACGCGGTCTTTAACACGCCGATGGACAAGCTGGTCTGGGATGTGGGCCACCAATGCTATCCGCACAAGATCCTCACGGGCCGTCGCGACCGCATCCGCACCCTGCGCCAGAAAGACGGGTTGAGCGGGTTCACCAAACGCAGTGAAAGCGAATATGACCCGTTCGGGGCAGCGCATTCCTCGACCTCCATCTCTGCGGCGCTTGGGTTCACCGTGGGCCGCGATATGGGCCAGCCCACGGGGGATGCAATCGCGGTGATCGGAGATGGCTCGATCAGTGCGGGCATGGCCTATGAGGCGCTCAACAATGCGGGCGCCGAGGGGCGGCGGATGTTCGTGATCCTGAACGATAACGAGATGAGCATCGCCCCGCCGGTGGGTGCGATGAGCACCTATCTCAGCCGCATCTCGCAGATGGGGCCGCTGCCGATGCTGGACGCGGTGGCCAAGGATATGGAGAAGATGCTGCCGGAGCCGGTCCGCCTTGGCGCGCAGCGCGCACGGCAGATGGTGACGGGGCTGCAGGGCGAAGGCACGTTCTTTGAAGAGTTGGGCTTCGACTATATCGGGCCCATCGACGGCCATGACATGACCCAGCTTCTGACCGTCCTGCGCGCCGCGCGGACACGGGCGAGCGGGCCGGTCGTGATCCATTGCTGCACGGTGAAGGGCAAGGGATACGCGCCCGCCGAAGGGTCGGCGGACAAATATCACGGCGTGGCCAAGTTCGACGTGGAAAGCGGCGTGCAGGCGAAAGCCAAGGCCAGCGCGCCCGCCTACACCAAGGTGTTCGGGGAGCAGCTGACCAAGGAGGCCGCGCGCGATCCGAGCATCGTGGCGGTGACGGCGGCGATGCCGTCGGGCACGGGCGTGAACATCATGGCCGACCGCTTCCCGGCACGGGTCTTTGACGTGGGCATCGCGGAACAGCATGGCGTGACCTTTGCGGCGGGCATGGCGGCGTCGGGGCTGAAACCCTTCTGTGCGATTTACTCGACTTTCCTGCAACGTGGCTATGACCAGGTGGTGCACGATGTGGCGCTTCAGGGTCTGCCGGTGCGATTTGCCATCGACCGGGCGGGGCTGGTGGGGGCCGATGGTGCCACCCATGCGGGGTCGTTCGACGTTGGCTATATGGGTGCGCTGCCGGGCATGGTGGTGATGGCTGCTGCCGATGAGGCGGAGCTGTGCCACATGGTGCGCACGGCGGCGGAGTACGGAGAAGGTCCGATTGCCTTCCGCTATCCGCGCGGCAACGGAACGGGTGTTGCGATGCCGGAGCAGCCGGAGGTGCTGGAGATCGGCAAGGGTCGCGTGGTGCGGGAAGGCACCGATGTCGCGCTTTTGTCCTTCGGCGCCCATCTGGGCGAATGCGAGGCGGCGGCGGCGCTGCTGGAGGCCGAAGGCGTGTCGGTGACCATCGCGGATGCACGCTTTGCCAAGCCGCTCGACATGGAGTTGATCCGGCAACTGGCCGGGCATCACGCCGCGCTGGTGACGGTGGAGCAGGGTGCGATGGGCGGCTTTGGCGCCTTTGTGCTGCAGGCGATGGCGGCGGAGGGGCTGCTGGATGGCGCCTGTGCGGTGCGCAACATGCATCTGCCGGACCGGTTCATAGACCAGGCGAGCCCGGCGGATATGTATGCGGCGGCGGGTCTGACGGCGCAGGATATCTCGGCCCGGGCGTTGCAGGCGTTGGGGCGTGAGGCGCGGGTCGTGCCGTTGCGCGCTTGACGGATCGCGCTGCGCGCGATTGCCTTCCCTCTCGGGTCCGTAAACGGACCCTGACGGGCAGTGGGCGAGGATATTTTTAACCCAAAGAAGACAAGGGATGCGCGTCCGTGAAGGCGCGTATTCTGTTTGCGACCGGTTGAGGGGCGTCCCAGTGGATCGAGTGGCCGGCATCCTCGATCACGTGTTGCGTGACGTTGGGGATGGCCGAGAAGGCAGCGCGGCCTTCGGCTTCGGGGATCAGAAGGTCATGTTCGGCAAAGACGATTTGCGTGGGGCAGGGGATGTCAGCCGGACGGGTCTGGGGTTTGAACGTCTTGAGCGCCTCGATCTGGTGGGCCATGGCCTGAAGCGATTGCGCGTGGGGATAGGCGAGGGCGGCCTGCAGGGCGATTTCGGT
Organism: Thalassococcus sp. S3; assembly: GCF_004216475.1. Taxonomy (GTDB): domain Bacteria; phylum Pseudomonadota; class Alphaproteobacteria; order Rhodobacterales; family Rhodobacteraceae. The sequence goes on from NZ_CP022304.1 coordinate 26,806, forward strand.
GTTTTGCGGATCGGCGAAGAAATCTGGGCGGAAGACCCAAGGATAGAGCGCCTTGAGCCAGAGGGTTTCGCCTTCGGGTGCGGCGCGCACCTCGTGGATCATGTCGAAGACGGCGATGGTGCGGGGGATGCGCACGGGGGCCGACGCGAGGATGGTCAGCGAGGCGATGCGGTCTGGGGCGAGGCCTGCAATCTCCATCGCCATCAGCCCACCCATGGAGTGGCCGGTGACATGGGTCTTGTCGATCTGCAGGTGATCCAGAAGCGCCAGCGCGTCCTGCGCCATCTGCTCGACGCTGACGGGTGCATCCCATGGGGTCGTGCGCCCGGTGGTGCGGTTGTCGGGGCGGATGACGTGGTGATCTTTGGCCAGCAACGAAACCAGAGGCCCCCAGCTTGCACTGTCGGAGAGCATCCCGGCGAGCAGGAGGAGCGGCGGGCCATCGCCATCTGTTTCGTAGTGCAGAGAGATGTCGTCTAGCGGCAGGTCAGGCATTCAGATCGCTCCATGTCGGAAGGATGTCCCCGGGCGCGGGCCGGGCGAGGTAGATCGCGCGGGCAATGGCACGGGAGAGGCAAAGGGCGGCGGCGTGGCCGATGACGGTGAGACCGCGTTCGGCGTCGGCGGGGGGACGGGCGCCGGTGGAGAGGGCAAAGACCAGATCGCCGTCACCGGGGCTGTGGGCCGGGACGGTGGCCCGGGCGATGCCGTCATGGGCGGCGATGGCCATGCGCTGGCATTGTGCCTTGGTCAGGTCCGCATCGGTGGCCACGATGGCGATGGTGGTGTTGGCGCGCTCCATCTCGCCCAGCATGCTGGCGAGCTTGCGGCTTTCGAGATCACGGCCCAGCCCTGTCGCGGGATCGGGGCCAAGGCCGCCAAATTCGCCGTCGATCTCGAACGGGGCGGCGTAGAAATGGCGGTCTCCGGGGGTTGTCACGCTGCCCATCGGGTTGGCCGCGACGAGGGCACCGACGGTGGTGCCATCGGGCAGGATGAGCGAGGCGGAACCGAGCCCGCCCTTGGTCATCGCGGTGAGCGCGCCGGTCCCTGCACCGGCCGTCCCGAGGGCGAAGTCGGACCCGGCAGCGTCGAAGGCGGCACGGCCCAGGGCGGGGTAGGGGTTCCGGGTCCAGTCTTTCTGCCCTCCGTTGAGCAGATCGAAGATGATCGCACCGGGCACCAGCGGGATGATGGCTGGGCCGACCGGATGACCGCGCCCCGCCGCGCGCAGGCCATCGACCACGCCGGAGCAGGCGTCGAGGCCGTAAGCCGACCCGCCCGCGAGGGTCAGTGCGTCAATCCTGGCCACCGATTTGTCGGGGGCGAGCAGGTCCGTTTCCCGCGTGCCGGGCGCGCCGCCCATCACGTGGACGGAGGCGGTGAAGGGCGCGTCGGCGGTCAGCACGGTGACGCCGGATTTCAGGGTGTCGTCCTGCGCGTTGCCGACATGCAGGCCGGAGACGTCGGTGATCAGGTTGCGGGGGCCGGGCTGCATGGCGTCTGTGGGACTTTTCCGTATTTTTTCGAGAAGAAGGCCCCATCAGAGCCTTGGCTTGGGCGCGGCGGTCTCTGGATCACCGGTATTGGGCTCGCCCTTGGGTTCGATCAGCAGGACCTCGCATTCGGCCTTGGCGCGGGGGCGGTGGGTGACGCCTTTGGGCACGACATAGATCTCTCCGGCGCGGATGGTCTGGGGGGCCGCGCCGTCGATATCCATCACCATCTCGCCCTTGAGGACGAGGAAGAAGTCATCCGTCTCGGCATGGCTGTAATAGGGGAATTCGCCCTGAAACTTCACCACCATCACGTCATTGTCGTTGTAATCAGCGACCACATGCGGGTCCCAATGGGTGCGGATCTGGGCCAGCTTTTCGGCGAGGTTCACGTGGCTCATATGCAGCGGCCCCCGTCGACTTCCATGCAGACGCCGGTGAGCATGCTGGCCTCGTCCGAGCAGAGGAAACAGGCGGCGTTGCCGAGGTCTTCGGGCTGGGAGAAGCGGCCCAGCGGAATGGTGGAGAGGAACTTGGCGCGGGTCTCTGGCGTGTCCTCGCCCATGAAGCTTTTCAAAAGAGGGGTTTCGCCCGCCACCGGGTTCAGTGCGTTCACCCGGATGCCGTCGGGGGCGAGCTCCACCGCCATGGTGCGGGTGGCGGTGATCATCCACCCTTTGGAGGCGTTGTACCAGTTGAGCCGGGGCCGGGGTGAGACACCGGCGGTCGAGGCGATGTTGAGAAATGTGCCCGCGCCCCGCGCTTTCATATGGGGCACCAGAGCGCGGGCGGTGAGGTAAACGGATTTCATGTTGACCTGAAAAACGCGGTCGAAATCCTCGTCCGTTATGTCTTCGAGCGGGGCGGGCATGTGGGTGACGCCCGCATTGTTGACCATGATATCGACATGGCCGAACGTCTCGATTGCCGTATCGATCATCGCTGTGACCGAGGCTTTGTCGGATACGTCCACGCTCTGCGCCACGGCAGGGCTGCCGATCTCGGCGGCAAAGCCGGCGGCCCCTTCGGCATTGATGTCGGCGATCATGACACGCGCGCCTTCGGCGGCGAATTTGCGCACGATGCCAGCGCCGAAGCCCGAGGCGCCTCCGGTCACGATGGCGGTTTTGTCGGCAAGTCTCATCAGCGTCCCTCCCTTGATGGCAGAGAACGGGATTGATGGCGGAGGGGCAAGGGGGTTTGACGAGATTGTCGTCTATCTGCGCGTTGAGGGCGGCCAGCATAACGGAGCCTGCGCCCGGTGCGCTAGCCGTGAAAGCTGGCCACGGTCTTGAGTTGAGAAAAGCCGTAAAGGGCCTCGAAGCCTTTCTCACGACCATGGCCGGATTTGCCGACCCCGCCGAAGGGCAGTTCCACGCCGCCGCCCGCACCGTAATTGTTCACAAAAACCTGCCCGGCATGCAAGGCTCTGGCCAGCCGCATCTGGCGCGCTCCGTCCCGGGTCCAGATCGAGGCGACGAGACCGTAATCGGTGCTGTTGGCGATGCGCAGCGCTTCGGCCTCGTCGGTGAAGGGGATCAGGACCTGAACGGGGCCGAAGATCTCATCCCGTGCAAGGGTGTGGTCGGGCGGGACATCGGAAAAGAGCGTGGGACGGATATAGGCGCCCGCTTCGGGCGCGTCGGCGTGCAGAACGCCCTGGGCGGCGATGGGAAGGTCACGGCCCTTGGCAAGGAAGCCGGACACGATGTCTTTCTGACGGGTCGAGATGAGGGGGCCGACCCGCAGATCCTCGGTCGCCGGGCCGACGGTCAGCGCGGCATAGGCCTCGGCCATGCGGCTCTGAACGGCGTCATAGACCCCTTTTTGGACCAGAATTCGGGAGGAGGCGGAGCAGGTCTGACCGGCATTCTGGATCCCGGCACTGACCAGGAAGGGCAGTGCGGCGTCGAGATCGGCATCGTCAAAGACAAGCTGGGGGGATTTGCCACCCAATTCCAAAGTGACGGGCACGACATTACGCCCCGCGGCCTGCTGGACAAGGGCGCCGGTCGCAACGGAGCCGGTGAAGGAGATGTGGTGTATTCCGGCATGGCCGCTGAGGGCCGCCCCGGCCTCGGCCCCCAGACCGGGCACCACGTTCAAGGCGCCGGCGGGCAGACCGGCCTCCAGCGCAAGATGCGCGAAGGCGAGGGCGGTCAGGCAAGCCTCTTCGGCGGGTTTCAGGACGCAGGCATTTCCCATCGCCAGAGCCGCGCCGACGGAGCGGCCGATGATCTGCATCGGATAGTTCCAGGGAACGATATGGCCGGTTACGCCATGCGGCTCCCGCAGAGTATAGACGGTATAGCCGTCGAGATAGGGAATGGTCTCTCCCATCACCTTGTCGGCGGCGCCCCCGTAGAATTCCATATAGCGGGCAAGGGCCAAGGCGTCGGCGCGCGCCTGGCTGAGCGGTTTGCCGACATCCAAAGCCTCGATCAGGGCCAGATCATCGGCCCGCGCGGTGACGAGCGTTCCGATGCGCATGAGGATCCGCCCCCGTTCTGCCGCGGTCATGCGCCCCCATGCGCCCGCCCGCGCAGTATGCGCAGCGGCGATTGCGGCGTCGATGTCCTGGGCGCCGCCCCGGGCGATTTGCGCCAGCTTGCTGCCATCGGACGGATTGATCAGATCAAGCGTCTGGCCGGAGGCAGGAGGGCGCCAGTCCGAACCGACAAGACAGAGCGATGGGTCGAACCAGAGGGGCAAGGACATAAGGGGCCTGCGATCTTGATGTTGTCTTCGAGCGAGCGAGCGAGCGGGGCGCGGCATGCGGCCGCTGATGTGGCCGCCTGTCATGCCTCTTTGCCCCTGGGCACCAAACTGCATTGCGTGGGTGGAAGCAAGGGCAGGTCGATCCGCGACCATCGGGTCAGAGGACTTTTCGGCGGGCAGGTCAGGGGCTGACGCGGAACGTGAAACTGTGGGATTGGTACGGCGTCAGAGGGGGACCCTTCCGCAGCTGCCGGACGGAGGGCAGAGATGGAAGGCAATGGTCCCAGAACGGCGCGGCCGAGGCGGAGCCGGCGGCCACACCCAGGATCCAGGAGCCGGGAAAGTGGCGCAGGGTAAGATCGACGGCCTGCACCCCGAGGCCTTGCCGGCGATGATCGGGGGTGATGTAGAATTCCGCCAGTTCCCGCCGTCCGGAAGGTTCGTCCCGCACCAGGGCAAATCCCATCGGGATGGCGCCATTGAGCAGGGTCAGCGCATGGCGACCTGCGTCCGTCCACACGTCGTCGTTGTAGTCGGGTCCGGGAGCGGGCAGGTGGGGCACCAGCTCGGCGAAATAGGGGACCATCAGGCTGTGAAGCCAGGCCCTGTCGGCTTCGGGTGTTGGCAGGATACGGACGGTCATGCGGCCCCCAATTGCGGCAGCCGCGGTGCGGCGGCGATCAGGCTTTGCGTATAGGGATGTGCGGGCGAGGTGAAGACCTCTTCGGTGGGGCCCTGTTCGACGATCTCCCCGGCTTTCATGACCAGAACGCGGTCGGTGACACGACGCACGACGCTGAGGTCGTGGCTGATGAAGAGGTAGCTGAGCTGATATTCGCCACAGAGGCGGGCCATCAGATCGAGGATCTGGGCGCGGACGGAGACGTCGAGCGCGCTGACGGCCTCGTCAAAGAGGATCAGCTCGGGGCGGATGATCAGGGCGCGGGCGATGGCGATCCGCTGGCGCTGCCCGCCGGAGAATTGGTGGATGTATTTGGTGGCGTCGTCGGGGGAGAGGCCGACGGCGGTCAGGGCCTCGGCGATGGCCTGTTGCAGCGCGTCCCCGCGGGGACGGTCGTGAAGCAAATGGAAGGGTTCGGTGATCAGCCGGTCGACGCGGTGGCGGGGATTGAAACTGCCGAAGGGATCCTGGAAGACCACCTGCATCTTGCGCCGCACGGCAAGGTTGGGCTGGTGGCCGGAGAAGACCGGTTCGCCCGCGAGGCGGATGTCGCCGGATTGCACCTCTTCAAGCCCGAGGATGGCGCGGGTGAGGGTGGACTTGCCGCAGCCCGATTCGCCTACGAGACCAAGGCGTTCGCCGCGTTCGAGTGTGAAGCTGACGTTGTTGACGGCGCGGAAGTGGCGTTGGGGTGCAAAGAGGCGGGTGCGGGGCAGGCGGTAGTCACGGCAGACATCGGTGACTTCGAGGAATGGCGCGGGTGCTGGGCGTGGGGGCAGGGTGACGGGGTGGTCGGAGGCTTCGAACAGCATTTTCGTATAGGGATGCTGCATGTGCCGGAGGAGGTGCTGTGTGGGGTCGGCCTCCACCACTTCGCCCAGACGCATGACGGTGATGCGGTCGGCCATGTCGGCCACGACGGCGAGGTCATGGGTGATCATCAGGAGGCCCATGCCGTCTTCTTTGACCAGCTGTTTGAGGAGCGCGAGGATCTGGGCCTGGGTGGTGACGTCGAGCGCGGTCGTGGGTTCATCGGCGATGAGGAGTTTAGGGCGAAGCGCGATGGCCATGGCGATGACGACGCGCTGACGCTGGCCGCCGCTGAGCTCATGCGGGTAGCGGGTGAGGGGGAATCGGTCTTCGGGCAGGCCGACGCGGGTGAGGACCTCACGGGTCCGCTCTTTCGCCCTTGCGGGCGGCATCGCTGCGTGGGTGAGGATCGTCTCGGCCACCTGATCGCCGATGGTCTGGACGGGGTTCAGGGCGGTCATGGGCTCCTGGAAGATCATGCCCACGTCATTGCCGCGGATGGCACACATCTGCGGTTCGGTGGCCTTCAGGATGTCGGTGCCGTCGAGGGTGATTTGACCGTGGCTCCGCGCGCCCTGCGGCAGGAGTTGCATCACGGCGAGGGCGGTCATGGACTTGCCGGAGCCGCTTTCGCCGGTGACGGCGACGATCTCACCGGGTGCGATCTTCAGAGAGATGTCCTTGAGTATGGGGGTGGCGTGGATCGTGAGGGACAGGTTCTGGATGGAGAGTAGCTCGGTTTGGCGCGGCGCTTCGCCTTGTTGTGACACCGTCATGTCCGCGCCACCCTGAGCTTTGGGTCGAGCCAGTCGCGCAGGCCGTCTCCCATCAGGTTCAGCCCCAGCACGGTCAGGATGATTGCGCATCCGGGGATGAGGGCGAGATGCGGCGCGAGGCTGACCATCGTCTGGGCATCGGCCAGCATGCGGCCCCAGCTGGGCGTGGGCGGCTGCGCGCCGAGGCCCACGTAAGACAGCGCCGCCTCGGCGAGGATGCCGAGGGAGAACTGGATTGTGCCTTGTACGATCAACAGGTTGGTGACGTTGGGCAGGATATGCTCGGCACTGATGCGGGTGGCGGATTTTCCGGCGACACGCGCGGCGAGGATGAATTCGCGTTGCCAGAGGCTGAGTGCTGCACCGCGGGTGATGCGGGCGAAGACGGGGATGTTGAAGATGCCGATGGCGATAATCGCGTTCACGGCACTGGGGCCGAAGACAGCGGTGATCAGGATGGCAATGACCAGTGACGGGAAGGCAAAGATTAGGTCGTTGCCGCGCATGATGATCTCATCGAGCCATCCGCCGCTGCGGGCGGCTGCCGCAAGGCCGAGGGGCACGCCTAGAATGATGCCGATACCGACGGCCACGAGGGCCACGGCGATGGAGGTCCGCGCGCCCACCATGATCATCGACAGCATGTCACGTCCGAAGTGATCGGTGCCCAGAAGATGCGTGCCGTTCGGTGTCTGCAGGCGGGCGGGGATGTTCATCGACGCGTGATCGAAGGGCGTCCAGAGGAACGACAGGAGGGCGGCGGCCACGAAAATGGCTGTGAGGAGCGCGCCGAGGATCAGGTTGCGCGTCATGTCCGGGACCTCAGCCGCGGGTCGACGGCCGCATAGGCGAGATCGACGAGGAAGTTCACGAGGATCACGGCGAAGACGAGGAGCATGACGACCGATTCCACAACGATCAGATCGCGGGAGCTGATCGATTGGAAGATCAGACGGCCAAGGCCGGGCAGGTAGAAAACCTGTTCGATAATGATGGCACCGGCGAGCAGGAAGGAGAATTGAAGACCGATGATGGTCAGGACGGGGATCAGCGCGTTGCGCACGCCGTGTCGCCAGAGGGCCTGGCGGCGGGAAAGGCCCTTGGCCCGGGCGGTGCGCATGAAATCCTCACCCAGGATATCGAGGAGCGACGAGCGCATCACGCGGGCGAGGATCGCGGCTTGGGGGAGAGCCAGCGCGATGGCGGGCAGGGTCAGGGCATGCAGGCCGGTCCAGAGACCCTGATCCCAACCGGGAAAGCCACCCGCGCTGAACCAGCGCAGGTTGATGGCGAAGACCAGCACCAGCATCATCGCGAACCAGAAATTCGGGATCGCGACGCCCAGTTGGGTGGCGCCCATCACGGTGACATCGCCGGCCTGTCCCCGCCGGGACGCGGCGTAAATGCCGGCGGGAAAGGCGATGAGTGTGGAGAGCGTCAGGGCATAGAGCGCCAGAGGCAGGGAGACCCAGAGACGGTCGGCCACCATCTCTGCCACCGGGGTCCGGTAGGTGTAGGAGGTGCCGAAATCGCCCGTGAGCATACCGCCCACCCAGTCGAGATATCGCTGCCATTTGGGCACGTCGAGGCCAAGCTCGGCCCGCAGGGCCGCGAGCGTTTCGGGCTGCGCGTTGACCCCGAGCATGAAGGAAGCCGGATCGCCCGGTGCCACCTCGATCACAAAGAAGATGATCAGGCTGGCGACGGCCAGGCTGATGATCAGAGAGAGCAGGCGTTTGAGCGTATATCGCAGCATTCTCCGCGCACGTTAGGGGCGGGCAAGGCGGCGGTCCATAGGGTTGTTTGCGCGCGCGACGGCCTTAGCTTGGCCGCTATGCTGGACCAGCCCCTGTTCATCGGATCGGAGATTTACCGTCATTCAAGTTACGGCGGGTGGCATCCCTTGCGGGTGCCGCGTGTATCGACCGTGATGGATCTGAGCCGCGCGCTGGGGTGGTTGCCGGATGCGCAATATGTGCTGTCTCCGCGCGCCAAGCCCAAGGCTTTGATATCCTGGCACGATCCGGATTATGTCGCGGCGCTTCAACGGGCGGAAGAGGCGCAGGAGGCTGGTGCGGAGGACCGGGCGCGGTTTCATATCGGAACGGTGTCCAACCCGGTTTTCCCGGAGATTTTTCGCAGGCCGGCCACAGCGGCGGGCGGGTCGATGCTGGCAGGCGAGCTGCTGGCGGAGGGGGGCATCGTCTATCACCCGGCAGGCGGGACACATCATGGAATGCCGGGGCGGGCAAACGGCTTTTGTTATCTCAACGATCCGGTTCTGGCGATGCTGAGCCTCAGGCATCACCGGGTACGGCGGCTGCTCTACCTCGATATCGACGCGCATCACCCGGATGGCGTGGAGGTGGGTTTTGCCGGCGACCCCGACTGCCTGATGATCTCGATCCACGAGGAAAACCTGTGGCCCAAGACCGGGCTGCTGGAGGAGGATGCGGGCGGATCGGCGCTGAACCTGCCGGTGCCGCGTGGCTTCAATGACAGCGAAATGTCGTTTGTCCTGAACGCTCTGATCCTGCCTGTAATTGACCGGTTCCGGCCCGATGCCATCGTTCTGCAATGCGGGGCGGACGGGGTGGAGGAAGACCCGCTGGCGCATCTGGCGCTTTCCAACCAGGCGCATTGGGAGGTTGTGCGATCCCTGATGGGTCTGGCGCCCCGGCTGCTGGTTCTGGGCGGGGGCGGATACAATCCATGGACGGTCGGGCGGCTCTGGACGGGGGTCTGGGGCGTGCTGAGCGGTCGGGACGTGCCGGAGCGCTTGCCCAAAGATGCAGAAGACGTGCTCAGAGCGCTAGAATTTCGCGGCAACCGGAGGAGGCGGGATCCGGGGGAGCATCTTTTTACCACGCTGGCGGATCAGCCGAGATCCGGTGCGGTGCGGCCCGAGATCCGGGAGCGTGTGGGCGTTCTGGCGCGACGTGCGCTGCCGTCCTGACAGCCGATCCATTATCCGCCACGTCTGGGATCAACCGCGAGAGAGCTGCGCTTCTTCATCACTCGGCGGCCCGGACGGCGCGCGCCAGACATGCCAGATCGTCGGCTGTGTTGTAGAGGTTTAGCGACAGGCGCAACGGCATGGTCTCTGCCGGTAGGGCGGGGGCGAAGGGTTCGTCCTGCTGCGGGTTGGGTGTCTTCGTGACGATGTCATGTGCGGCAAGAGACCCAATCAACCCATCGGCGCGCGCCTTGGGGATGGCAAGGCAAAGCGCCCCGGTCATCGGGTCGGGGCCTGCGATCCGGTCAAAGCCCGCATCGGCGATGATCACGCGGGCCTCATCGCGCAGCGAGATCAGATGGGACCGGATCCGCGCCACGCCCGGTTTCAGCGCATCGGCCAGAGCGGTGCCCAGACCGAGCCGGAGCGCGACATTGGCCTCGAAGGGTCCCAGATTGCCGCGATGGAAGAGGGTCTGCTTGGCCGGGTTCACCCAGAAGAGAGCCGTGTTGCGCGGGGCACGCAGCCATTTGCGGCACGTTGCGACCAGCGCGTCGCAGCCGATTGCCGTGACGTCGATTGGGACCTGACCAAGGGCCTGTGCCGCATCGATCATGTAAAAACAGCTCTCGGGCCGGGGTAGCGCGCCGATGGCCTCCACCGGATAAAGCAGGCCCTGAACGCTGGTGACCATGGGCGTGAAGATGGCGGCGACATCGTCGTCGATCCGCGCGGCCCATGTGCTTAGATCGGGTGCGGTCAGGTCGAGAGGCGGCAGCACCTCGATCCGGGCGCCGCATTGGGTGGCCAGGGGGCTGATAAGCCGAATGTTGTCGCCCCATTCATGGGGTGCGACGAGGATGCGCTTGCCTGCCAGCGGCAGACTGGCCGCAAGGCCGAACCACGTGGCGGTCGTGGTGGTGGAAAACCGCGTATCCTCGGGGCGCGCACCAATCAGGGTGGCGGCATCTTTGTGGATGCGCGACAGCTCCTCCGCTGCCCTCTCGAACGCGGCGGTCGCGCCTATGGTCTGTTCAAGCTCAAGATGACTGATCATCCGGCGGAGTGCGGCGTCCGACGGCAGGCCATGTCCAGCGGAATTGAGATAGATTGTCATGCCGGTGTGATAGCAGAGATGCGCCGCGAGATTCTATCGCGGTGTTCGCAGTTTGGCAGAGCGTTTCGAATTGTGCGATTTTCCGGACGGTCGATCCGACATGTTGCGAGACTTAAGCGGTCCGACCGAGCCTGTGTACTTCGACGGTGATGTGCGACACGTGATCAATCTGCCTCAGCATGTCCTTGTAATCCGACACGGCTTTCGGGGTTTCCGAGGCAATCGACGCGATGACCGAGACGTGGCCCGGACCGATTTGCCAGATATGCAGGTCGGTGATGGTGTCGGTGTCTGTTTCGATGACACCGCGTATCCTGCCTTCGATCTCGCCGCTGTCGGGAACGCGATCCAGCAGGACGCCTCCGGTGTCGCGGATCAGGCCCCATGACCAGCGCGAGATCACGATGGCACCGACAATGCCCATCAAGGGATCTGCCCAGTACCAGCCGTACCCGCGCCCGACGAGGAGGGCGATGATGGCCAGGACCGATGTCAGGGCATCGGCCAGAACATGCAGGTAGGCGGCGCGCAGATTGTTGTCCTGACCATGCTCGTGGTGATGGTGGTGTCCGTGATCGTGGCCATGATGGTGATGATGGTGGTCGTCGCGGAGGAGCCAGGCGCTCACCAGATTGACGATCAGCCCGATGACAGCCACCATGATCGCCTGTTCGAAGCTGATATCGACAGGCTCCACCAGCCGCAGCAGGCTTTCCCAGCCGATCAGGAGCGCAATCAGCACCAGGACCACGGCGCTTGCAAAGCCGGCCAGATCCCCGACCTTGCCGGTGCCGAAACTGAACTTGCGGTTGCTGGCGTTCTTGCGGGCATAGCGATAGGCCAGGACCGCAATCAGCATGGCGCCCGCATGGGTCGACATATGCCAGCCATCGGCGATCAACGCCATGGAGCCGAACCAGTGGCCGGCCGTAATCTCGACAACCATCATGGTTGCGGTCAGCAAGATGACTAACCAGACTTTACGCTCGTTCCGTTTCTCGTTCGTGCCAAGAAAGACATGGTCGTGCGTCAGCGCCGACGCGGTTTCGTCGCCCGTCGTTGGCTTGTTCGATGTGGTCTGGCCCGTCATTTGAGGTAAGACCGCAGAATCGCGATCATCTCTTCGGCGCCCTGGACACGGGCCGCATCCGTGGCTGCGTTCACCACGTGGTTGTGCAGATGTTCCTGGAGAACTTCGTTGGTCAATCCATTCATGGCGCCGCGGATGGAGGCGATCTGGCGGAGCACTTCGGTGCAATCGGCCTCGGCCTCCAGCGCGCGCTCGACCCCCTCCACCTGCCCCTTGATCCGGCGAAGGCGCGCGATCAGCTTGGAGTTATCGCGGCTGAGATGGGACATGGCATGCTCCTAAATATACCGTAGGGGGGTATACTATTAGGCTGAAGGGATGCAAGCCTTGATGATGACCGGGCCGTCGATCCGCCGGTCTGCATTCCGGTTCCCTTGCCATCTGTATATCTCGCCCGGATTCGCGAGGCCTCCTCGAGGGCCAGGGGGGATTTGTCCAAACCCGAAAACCTGCAGACCGGGCAGGCTGCCGCAGGGGGAGGGGTTTCGCTTGCACCGACTCAATGTGTCAGCCATAGTTTACACATGAGTGTCACCGGAACGATACGAGAGCGCCGCTATCCCGAGCCAGCGGCAATGCTGAGACTGATCAAGCCGATCACATGGTTTCCACCGATGTGGGCCTATCTTTGCGGTGTGATCTCGTCCGGCGTGTCGCCGATGGAGAACCTGTTTCTGGTGATCCTCGGCGTGCTGCTGGCCGGTCCCATCGTCTGCGGGATGAGCCAGGCGGCCAATGACTGGTGCGACCGCCATGTGGATGCGATTAACGAGCCTGACCGGCCGATCCCGTCGGGGCGCATTCCGGGCCGTTGGGGGCTGTGGATCGCCCTGGCGATGTCGGCCCTGTCGCTGTTCGTGGGCTGGCAGCTTGGGCCATGGGGCTTTGGCGCCACCGTTCTGGGCGTGCTGGCGGCCTGGGCCTATTCGGCGGAGCCTGTGCGCCTGAAGCGTTCGGGCTGGAGCGGGCCGGGACTGGTCGGTCTCAGCTACGAGACGCTGCCGTGGTTCACGGGCGCTGCCGTGCTGAGCGCAGGTGCGCCGAGCGCAGAGATTGTGATCGTGGCCCTGCTTTACGGACTGGGCGCGCACGGGATCATGACGCTCAATGATTTCAAGGCGCTGGAGGGGGATCGCCAGATGGGCGTGAATTCTCTGCCCGTGGTGCTGGGACCACGCCGTGCGGCGCAGGTGGCCTGTATCACGATGACGATCCCACAACTGGTGGTGCTGATCCTGCTCTTCCTCTGGGGCAAGCCGCTGCATGCGGCGGGGGTCACGACGATGCTGGCGCTGCAATTCTGGGCGATGACGGTGATGTTCAAGGACCCCAAGGGCAAGGCGCCCTGGTATAACGGCACGGGCGTTCTGTTCTACGTAAGCGGCATGATGATCAGCGCCTTTGCGCTGCGTAATCTGGGAGCGTTCTGATGCGAACGCTCAGTTGGCTTGCCATTGTCAGGCTGGGGTTGATCCAGATGTGTCTGGGCTCAATCGTGGTTCTGACGACCTCGACGCTGAACCGGCTGATGGTGGTCGAACTGGCTTTGCCCGCCGTGCTGCCCGGCCTGCTGGTGGCGCTACATTACGGCATCCAGATCACGCGCCCCAATTGGGGGTTCCGGTCGGACACGCAGGGCAACCGGACCCGCTGGATCATCGGCGGGATGGCGGCGCTGGCGGCGGGTGGGATGCTTGCGGCGTTTGGTGTGACGGTGCTGGAGCAGAGCTTTGCCATGGGCATGGCCGTGTCGGTCGTCGCCTATGCGCTGATCGGGCTGGGTGTGGGTGCGTCCGGCACCTCCCTGCTGGCGCTTCTGGCCACGGCGACCCATCCGAGGCGGCGGGCGGCAGCGGCGACGATCACCTGGCTGATGATGATCGCGGGGATCGCGATCACCGCCGGGGTCGTGGGTGCGCAGCTCGATCCCTATTCGCACGGGCTGCTTTTGCGGATCGTGGCGGTGGTCACGGGCGGGGCGGTGGTTCTGACCACGCTCGCCGTCTGGGGCGTGGAGGCGCGGGTGGACGCGCAGGCGGAGCCCGATCCGATGCCCTTCATGGAAGGTTTGAAAGAGGTCTGGGCCGAGCGCAAGGCGCGCAACTTCACCCTTTTCGTGTTCCTGTCGATGACCGCCTACTTCATGCAGGAGCTTATTCTGGAGCCCTATGCGGGCCTCGTCTTCGACTTCACGCCGGGTCAGTCGACGTCCCTTTCGGGCGCGCAGAATGGCGGTGTCTTTATCGGCATGGTGATCGTCGGTATTGCCGCGACCGGTCTGCGGATCGGGTCGCTGCGGGCCTGGGTGATCGGCGGATGCCTCGGCTCGGCTGCGATGCTGGGCGTGATCTCGGCCCTGGGGCCGCTGGGCCCTGGCGCGCCGCTGGTGCCGGCGGTGGCGATGTTGGGCGTCTTTAACGGCATGTTCGCGGTCGCGGCCATTGGGTCGATGATGGCGCTGGCCGGAGAGGGCAGGGGCCGGCGCGAAGGCACGCGGATGGGCCTTTGGGGCGCCGCGCAGGCGATGGCCGCCGGGTTTGGCGGTCTGACCGGTGCGGCTGCCGTCGATATTATGCGGGTGCAAATGGCCAGTGATACGGCCGCGTTCGGCGCGGTGTTCCTGGCCGAGGCTGCCCTGTTCGTTGCCGCAGCGCTTTTGGCGCTGCGGATCATGGAAACCGCGCGGTCACCTGCCGCGCAGATGGTACCGGGGGAGTGAAAGATGTATGACGTCGTTGTCGTGGGCGGAGGGCCGTCGGGCGCCACAGCCGCAGAGGATCTGGTCCGCTCGGGCCACAAGGTCGCGCTTTTGGATCGCGAAGGTCGGATCAAGCCCTGCGGCGGGGCGATCCCGCCCCGGCTGATGCGGGATTTTCATATCACCGACGATCAGCTTGTGGCCAAGGTGAACACGGCCCGCATGATCTCGCCCACCGGGCGGACGGTGGACATCCCCATCGAGAACGGTTTTGTCGGCATGGTCGACCGCAAGGATTTCGACCCGTTCCTGCGCCAGCGCGCGGTCGAGGCCGGGGCGGAGTATTTCGTGGGCACCTTCGTGCGCATCGAACGCGACGGGCGCGGCCCCACCGTGATCTACCGCGACAAGGCCAGCGGGGAGGAGCGGGAATTACCCTGCAAGCTGGTGATCGGCGCCGACGGCGCGCGCTCCCGCGTGGGCCGGGCCGAAGTGCCGGGAGGCGACAAGATCCCTTACGTGCTGGCCTATCATGAGATCATCAAGGCGCCGCCCAAGAATGCGGTCTACGATCCGGTGCGCTGCGACGTGGTCTATGACGGCGCGATCTCGCCCGATTTCTACGGCTGGGTCTTCCCGCATGGCGACAGCGCCAGCGTGGGCATGGGCACGGGGCTGGAAAACGTGGATCTGAAAGCGGCGACGGCGTCGCTGCGTGCGGCCTCGGGCCTGAGCGATTGCGAGACCCTGCGCAAGGAGGGCGCGCCCATTCCGCTCAAACCGCTCGACCGCTGGGACAACGGCAAGGATGTCGTGCTGGCCGGCGATGCGGCGGGTGTCGTGGCACCCTCGTCGGGCGAGGGGATCTATTATGCGATGGCAGGTGGTCGGGTGGCGGCCACGGCTTGTGCTGCGACACTTCGCTCTGGGCGCGTCAAAGACCTGCAATTGGCCCGCAAGCTCTTTATGAAAGAGCACAAGACCGTGTTCCGGGTGCTGCAATCCATGCAGAATGCCTATTATCGGTCCGATGACCGGCGGGAGCGGTTCGTGTCGCTCTGCCATGATATCGACGTGCAGCGACTGACATTCGAGGCCTATATGAACAAGGAACTGGTGAAGGCACGGCCCCTGGCGCACATCAAGATCGGGCTGAAGAACATCGCTCATCTGACAGGTCTGGTGTCACCAGAACGGGTATGAGCCTGATGATCCCGGCCTGGGTAAACGGTACTTTGACCCCGGTCGAGAAGCTGGAAGCGCATCAGCGCGGGCTGCGCCACAAGGCGGTGTCGGTCTTCGTGATCCGGGGCCGGGAGATCCTGATGCAGCGCCGGGCGATGGGGAAATACCATACGCCGGGCCTGTGGGCGAATACCTGCTGCACGCATCCCGATTGGGGTGAAAGCCCAAGCGATTGCGCGGTGAGACGGTTGAAGGAGGAGTTGGGTATCACGGGTCTTTACCCGGAGTTCCGGCACCATCTGGAATACCGCGCGGATGTGGGCAACGGACTGGTCGAACACGAGGTGGTCGATGTGTTCCTGGCCCGCGCGGGTGCCGATGTGAAGGTGGAGCCGAACCCGGACGAGGTGATGGAGACGCGCTGGGTCGACTATCACGATCTTCTGGCTGAGGTCGCACGGCATCCCGACCGCTTCACACCCTGGCTGAAGATCTATCTGCGCGACCATGCGGATGTGATCTTTGGCCCCGATCTGGTGATCGCGGCGCGTTAGGCTAGCCAAAGCGCCTTTGGCAGGCGGCGGGATTTTCCGTATTTATATCGAGAAGAAGCAGGGGACCTGCGCTTGATAGTTACACTTTGCGCTGATTGCGTCGGCGCAAAGGGAGGATTTCGCATGACGGTTCTGATCGCGGGCGGCGGTATTGCCGGGCTGACGCTGGGATTGACGCTGCACCAGATCGGGGTGCCCTTCCGGATCTTCGAGGCTGTGCGAGAGCTGAAACCCCTGGGCGTGGGGATCAACATTCAGCCAAATGCGGTGCGGGAGCTGATGGATCTGGGGCTGGGGCCGGAGTTGGACCGAATTGGTGTGCGCACGCGGCAATACGGGTTTTATTCGAAACTCGGCAAGACGATCTGGGAAGAGCCACGCGGCACTTTTGCCGGCTATGACTGGCCGCAATACTCGATCCATCGCGGGCGGCTGCAGATGCTTCTGTACGAGGTGCTTTGCGTGCGAGCCGGGGCGGGTTGTGTGGAGACCTCGGCGCGTGCGATTGGGTTTGAGGGGGCGCGTCTGCTGTTGGAGGACGGGCGGCAGGTGCAGGGTGATGTCATCGTCGCAGCGGACGGTATTCATTCGGCGATCCGCGCGCAGATGGTCCCGGATGAGGGCGCGCCGATCTGGGATGGCGCGATCCTGTGGCGGGGCACCAGCATGGCCAAGCTGTTCTTTGGCGGAGGGGCGATGGTGCTGATCGGGCACGACACGCAGCGACTGGTGGCCTATCCGATCAGCGAGGCAGACGAGGAGACTGGCCTAGCCGAGATCAACTGGATTGCGGAACTGCGCGTCGATCCCTCCCACGGCTGGAAGAAGGAAGACTGGAATCGGGGAGCGGATCTGGCGGATTTCGCGCCCGACTTCGCCGATTGGCGGTTCGACTGGCTGGACGTGCCGGCGCTGATCGCGGGCGCGCAAGCCGTCTATGAGTATCCCATGGTGGATCGTGACCCACTGGAGCAATGGACGCATGGCCCGGTGACCCTGATGGGCGATGCGGCGCATCCGACCTATCCCGTGGGATCGAATGGCGCGAGCCAGGCCATCATGGATGCCCGCATGATCGGTGCGAAGATCCTGCACCACGGTGTCGGAGCCGCAGCGCTTGAGGCCTACGAGGCTGAGATGCGACCGCTGACCACCGGTGTGATCAACGCCAATCGCGGGGCGGGGCCGGATGCGATCCTGCAGAAGGTGGAGGATTTGTGCGGCGGGCGTTTCGAACGGATCGATGACGTGATTTCGCAGGAGGCGCTGGCCGATCACGCCGCGCGGTACAAGGCCGTTGCCGGGTTTTCTATCGAAGCGCTGAATGCAAGGCCGCGTCTTATCGCGGAAGGCGCGCGGTTCTAAAGGCCGTAATAGGCCCTGAACCAGCTCACGAAGCGGTCGATGCCGGTCTGAAGATCGGTCTGGGGCGCATAGCCCGTCAGGGCCTGCAGCAAAGTGGCATCCGCCCAGGTGGCAGGCACGTCCCCAGGCTGCATCTGCATCATGTTGCGGATGGCCTGGCGGCCGGTGGCCTTTTCAATCGCGGCGATGAACTCCATCAATGGCACGGGCGCGGAATTGCCAATATTGACCAGCCGCCAGGGCGCCACCGGAGACAGGCTGTCCCCCGTTATGGTGGGGCCTTCTCCGGGGATTTGGTCGACTAGCAACGACAGGGCATGAACCAGGTCGTCGACGTAGGTAAAGTCGCGCTGCATGTCCCCGTGATTGTAGATATCTATGGGCTCTCCGCTCAGGATGGCCCGCGTGAACTTGTGCGGTGCCATATCGGGCCGGCCCCAGGGTCCGTAGACCGTGAAAAAGCGAAACATCGTGATCGGCAGGTCATGCAGATGCGCGTAGACATGGGCCAGGTTCTCGGTGGCCTTTTTAGTGGCCGCGTAGAACGACATCTGATGATCGGCCCTGTCCGTCTCGGCATAGGGCATTTCGGTCTTTGCGCCGTACGCGGACGAGCTTGAGGCAAGAAGCGTATGCGCTGGAGGATGCCAGCGCGCGGCTTCGAGCAATTCAAACGTGCCGGTCACGTTGGTATCAAGATAGACGCGCGGGTTATCGAGCGAATAGCGAACACCGGCCTGAGCGGCGAGGTGAACCACCAGATCGGGGCGATGCCGGTCAAACAGGTCCTGCAGCAGTCCGGGCGTTTCCAGCCGGCCTTCGACAAGTTCAAAGGGGCCATCGGGCAGGTTGGCCAGGCGGGCGCGTTTGAGCACCACGTCGTAATAGTCGGTCATCGCATCGACCCCGATCACCTGCCATCCGTCCCGGAGCAGACGCGCACAGCAATGGTATCCGATAAAGCCGGCGGCGCCGGTTACGAGTGCCGTTTTCAACTCATGCCTCACTTCGTCTTTTCCGAAAGACCCGGCGGATTGCACTTGCCTCCGGATCTGCTCGGAGCCTCTTGCGCGATGGAGCCGGGCGAGGCAAGAGTACGCGCATGAAGATATTGTTTGTGCATCAAAATATGCCGGGCCAGTACCGGGAATTGATCAAGTGGCTTGTGGACCGGGGGGAGCATGAAATCGTGTTCCTGACCCAGCGCGAAAATGTCAAACTGGACGGGGTGAAGACCCATGTCTACCGCACCCATCATGTCCCGAAAGAGGATGCCTATGGGCTATCCAAGGTCTGGGAAGAGGCTGCGGGGATGGGATTTGGCGCTGCGATGGCCGTGCAGGAAATCGAGCGCAAGGACGGCTTTCGCCCGGATATCGTGATCGGGCATGTCGGCTGGGGAGAGCTGACCTTTTTCAAGCAGATCATGCCGGACGTGCCGATCATCGGCTTTTTCGAATATTTCTACATGCTGCATGGCGGCCCGGTGAATTTCGACCCCGAAGAGACGACATCGGAACATACGCCGTTTCTGCTGCATGCGCGCAACGTGGTGCCGAGCCTCAACATTCAAAGCGTGGATCTGGGCCACAGCCCGACGGAATGGCAGCGCGATACCTTTCCCAAAAGCTTTCATGACAAGATCTATGTCTGTCACGACGGGATCCGGACCGATCAGCTCAGACCCGATGCGAATGTGTCGCTGAAGCTGGGGCGCCTGCCAAAGCCATTGACCCGCGACGACGAGGTGTTCACCTATCTCGCCCGCAATATGGAGCGGACCCGGGGGTTTCATCAGATCATGAGGGCGCTGCCCAAGATCCTGGAGGCCCGACCGAACGCAAGGGTTTTGATGATCGGCGGTAACGAGACGTCATATGGCCGCAAGAGCGAGCATCCCGGCGGGTTGCGCGGAGAGATGGAGCGCGAAGTCGGCGATCGGCTCGACTGGGACCGCGTGCATTTCCTGGGCCGCGTGCCCTACAACTTTTTCAAGAATGTCGTGCAGATCAGCCGCTGCCACATCTACCTGACCATGCCGTTTGTCCTGTCCTGGTCGCTGCTGGAGGCAATGGCGATGGAGGCGACCATCGTGTCGTCAGATGTGGCGCCGGTCCGGGAGGTCATGACCCACGGCAAGACGGGTCTTTTGGTTGATTTCTTCGATGCCGAGCAACTGGCGGATCAGGTCATTGAGGTTCTGTCCAATCAACACGCCTATGCGCATCTGGGGCCTGCCGCCCGTGAACACGTGGTCAAGAACTACGACTTCCTGACCAAATGCCTGCCGCAGCATATTGAGCACATCAACAGCCTGGTTCCGCCCGAAAAGGCGATCCGCATCTAGCGGATCATCAATTGCTTGCAGTCGTCACCAGACCGAACACCGATCCGATCAGGCCAAAGACGGTACGAACATTGCTCACGGGGCTTTCGCTGACAAAGACGAGGTCCTTGCTGTTGATCTCGAACTTCCGGGCAGAGAAAAGGCCGTCTGCCGTGGTCAGATCGATCGTAAAGACAACGCGCGTTTCCCGCGGGCCGCGGACACCGGGACTGACGGATGTGGCCGGATATTCCCGAAGCACCAAAACGCCCTTGGGGTTGCCGCGAACATCCTCCACACCGCCGACGATCGACACGGCGTCCATGGCGGAGATACGATCCTTGGTGAATGGATGAAGGGCCTCTTGTCCGGTGGCACCGAGGGAGAGGAAATAGCGTTCGTCTTCTTCCACGATGATCTGATCGCCGCCGACAAGGCGGGTGTCAAAGGACGGATTTTCATAAAGTCGGTCGACGGAGGTGCCATAAATCTGCGCGCCACGGATCAGGCGGATTTGCGGATTGTCCATGGTCGGCGATACGCCGCCCCCGGCGGCCAGCAAGGCAAGTACGGTATAGTTCCGATCCGGCATCGGGTATTCGCCGGGTTGGTTCACACCGCCCACGAGGTCGACGGAATTGGAGCGGCCGGCAACCAGGCTCAACTGAACCTGCGCGGACGGGACGATAACCTCAAGATCGCGCTGAATGGATTCGCGGGCGCTTTCAGGCGTCCGTCCCGACACGTTGACGTTGCCGAGATAGGGTACAAAGACAGTCCCGTTCGGAGAGACGCGCACACCGTTCAGATCAACCGAAAGCTGCTCGGTGCTGGTCAGGAGGGAGCTTTCGTTGCTGTCCCAGACCTTCATGTCCAATGTGTCGCCGGCCCGGATCAGTTGGCTTGATGCGCCCCGGCTGCTTGGGATCCAGCTTAGATGCCGCTCTTCCACACGCGGCCATTGTGACAGGGTCGGTAGGAAAGCGCGGGTGACTGGGTAGACAGCGAAATCGGCGTCCGGCCTATCGGCGCTTCCGATGATCTCGTTCGTGACCGCCGCACCGCGTGGCAGGTTTCCGCAAGCGGTGAGACCGATCGACGTGGCCAGGACCAGAAATAGCTTTGTTAGGAAATGATACATGTGACGCTGCCCCTTTTGTCTTGTTTTTGCGCAATCGACCGTGATCCGTCTTTCCGCGCGCGACAAAAGCCACCCATTGGAATTTGAATGTCGGCAAGATACTGGCTAACGCCATGACGTCAACGGCTAGAACATCGAACTTTGCCGAAGGTGGGCTTCTTGTGACCGGTGGCAGCGGTGCGCTGGGGCGCATCCTGCGGCACCATTGGGACATGGTGCCGCAGATCACGTGGCAAAGCCGTACACCCGCGCCGGGTTTTCGCATATTCGACCCCCTGACCGACGAGGCGGCCTTTGCGGAAGCGGCCCAAAATGTCGCGGCGCTTTACTGCCTGTCGGGCGTGACACCCGCGTATCACCGTCGCACGGGCGCGCCCTTTTCGCTGAACGCCGATCTTGCCTGCGCTGCGATCCGGGCGGCGGAGCAGGGACAGGCACGCCGCGTCTTTCTGATGTCGAGCGCGGCTGTCTACGGGCGGGCCACCGGACGGCTGCAGGAAGAGATGCCATGCACACCGGTTTCAGACTACGGGCGCGCAAAGCTGGATATGGAAGAGGCCGCTCTGGCGCTTGGCCGGGCGCGGAACGTGCCGGTGACCATTCTGCGGATCGGGAACGTGGTTGGCGCAGATGCAATTGTCGGAGGCTGGCATGCCGATATGGCGCTGGACTGCGACGGGCAGGGAAATACGCCACGTCGCAGTTATATCGGGCCCGCCGGCCTTTCCCGCGCCTTGGCCGGTCTTGCACAGGAAAAGGATCTGCCGGATTGCATCAACATCGCGGCGGGGGCGCCGGTGGCAATGGGTGCGCTTTTGGACGAAGCGGGTCTGCCCTGGACCTCCAGAACACCCGGAGCGGACGTGATCTGGACCGTCTCGCTTGAGACCGTACGCCTTGAAAAGCATGTCCGATTTACGCCAGAAGAGCGCAGTCTGACGGGGATGGTGCAAGAGTGGCGTAGAATGGAGGGCGGGAAGAAATGACCTGGCGCAAACGGATATTCGACCTTTTCTTTGCAAGCCTTCTTGTCATCATACTGGCGCCGGTGCTGATCGGTCTGATCATTTATCTTCTCGTAAAGGAGGGGCGCCCCCTGTTTTACGTGGCAGAGCGGATGAAAGGACCCGATACCCCGTTCAATCTCTGGAAATTGCGGACGATGAACGTGGTCGCTGAAGATACCGGCGTATCGGGCGGGGACAAATCAAGCCGCGTGACCCGCACGGGTGCCTGGCTGCGCCGCAAAAGGCTGGATGAATTTCCCCAGCTTTGGAACATCCTGCGCGGAGACCTGAGTTTTGTCGGCCCGCGCCCCCCCTTGCGCCAATATGTCGAGCAGTTTCCCGAGCTTTATTCCGAGGTGCTTAAGTCCCGGCCGGGTGTGACCGGTCTTGCCACGATCGTCTATCACAAGCATGAAGAGGCGTTGTTGTCGCGCTGCGCGACATCGCAGGAAACGGATGACATCTATTCGCGGATCTGCGTTCCCCGGAAAGCGCGGCTGGACCTGATCTATCAGCGCAATCAGAATACATGCTATGACTTCGATCTTGTGTTTCAGACAATCGGAAACCTGTTCACACGCGATCGGCGCTAGGCGAACCGCATTTAAAACCCTCTGGTGTCAATATCTGGAACCTCTATAGGCGGTATTTTGCCAATTCCGGGATTGCGATTTTTCGACTTGCTTTCTTACTGATGTTTTCTGTGCTAAATCGCCTATGATTTGGCCATTTGCCGACCTTTTTGGCACTACGCTGCGGGTTAGCGTCATAAGGCCGACATTAATTGTGCTGATATAATGATAGTGCGGTGGGCGAGCCGCTGGTTTTCGGAGTGGGACAGAATTTGCTGCTCAATTTTGTAAAGTCGCTGACGCGATCTCAAAAGCGCGCGATTATGCTGGGTTTCGATCTGGCGTTGGTGCCTCTGGCGCTTCTTTTCACCTTTGCAATTCAACCCGGACTGGGCGGTATGACCGACGCTGCGTTCGAGTATGCGTTCGTTCTGCCTTACCTGATGGTGATCGCGGCCGGTCTGTCATTCTGGTTGGGCATTTGTTCGGTTCAGTTGAACGCCTATGACGGCAGCGCCGTAGGCATGACAGCGATCTTTGCTTGCGCGCTTTCGGGCTTTTCCTTTCTGCTGTCGAGCCTCGCGAGCCTCACGCTCGATCCATCGACACACGTCATATTCGGCATCAGCTTCTTTGTGTTCTCAGCGGTCAGCCGCGCCGT
This sequence comes from Thalassococcus sp. S3, assembly GCF_004216475.1. GTDB lineage: Bacteria > Pseudomonadota > Alphaproteobacteria > Rhodobacterales > Rhodobacteraceae. Next base: position 49,960 of record NZ_CP022304.1, read on the forward strand.
CCTGTTGCAGGTTGTGCTGGCCATCTACCGCAGATCGTCGCCACATTGCCGCGTACTTATCTATGGCGCCGGAACGACCGGCACGCAGCTTGTGTCGGCCTTTCGCGCACATGAGACGATCACGCCGGTGGCTTTTGTCGACGACAACTCCGCATTGCAGGGTTTGGATGTGGCAGGCCTGCCCGTCTATACCCCGGTGCGAATCGCTGAGATTGTGAAAGACAAAAAGATCGACAGGGTGCTGCTGGCCGTGCCGTCGCTGAGCCACCCCAAACAGGCCCAGATTGCACGTCGCTTGCAGAAGATGGGCCTTGAAGTTCAGACGATCCCGTCATTCTCGCAATTGATCGGCGAAGAGGCCCTGATCGACAAACTGAAGCCCGTACCACCGCAGAATTTCCTGACCCGCCCCGAAGTGGCGGCAACGCTGGGCGAGGGCAGCGAGTGCTATCTGGACAAGGTGGTGCTGATCTCGGGCGCCGGGGGGACGATCGGGTCGGAACTGAGCCGACAGGTGCTGGATTGCCGGCCCCGCAAGATCGTTCTTTATGAGTTGAGCGAACTGGCCCTTTACACTGTCGATATGGAACTGCGCCAAATGGCGAAGGGGATGGATGTCGAAATCGTCCCGGTCCTGGGCTCCGTAACAGATCCCCGACAGGTTCGGCAGGTGTTTGCGGATCATAGCATTCAGGTGGTTCTGCACGCCGCGGCCTATAAGCATGTGCCGCTGGTCGAATCGAATCCTTTGGCCGGACTGGCCAACAACGTGTTCGGCACACAAACCCTGGCGAAAGAGGCCGCAGATGCCGGTGTCGAGCGAATCATCCTGGTTTCCTCGGACAAGGCAGTGCGCCCCACAAATGTCATGGGCGCGTCCAAACGCCTGGCCGAGCTGGTGATCCAGGACTTAGCCACGCGGGTGCCGAAAGGCGAGGGGCCGATCTATACGATTGTCCGCTTTGGCAACGTGCTTGGATCCTCCGGATCGGTCGTGCCGCTTTTTCAAGAGCAATTGCGGCGGGGTGGGCCGATTACGGTGACGCATCCCGATGTCACACGGTACTTCATGACGGTGCCGGAAGCCGTGAAACTCGTCCTCAAGGCCGGAGCCATGGCCGAGGGAGGCGAGATTTTCGTGCTCGATATGGGCAAACCGGTGTCGATTATGCAGCTGGCCCGGCAGGTTATCGAGAGCGCGGGATATTCCGTCAGGGACACCGCCAACCCCGATGGCGATATCGAAATCACCATCACCGGGCTCAGGCCCGGCGAGAAGATGAGCGAAGAGCTGACCTATTCCGGCAACCTGATCGGAACCCGCCACTCCAAGGTCTTCGCCGCTCAGGAAGGCCGTCTGTCGGAGATCGAAATCGCGTCGGTTCTTCGCGCCTTGCGCCATGCGCTTGCCGCGAGCGACAAGAAGGCTGCGATCGATGTCGTCACGCGTTGGGTAGAGGGATATCATCCCCAGGTCCCGGCAGGACGCAAGACCTCCTGAACGCGCCGCTTTATGTGGCTGGGAAGCCGCGTTTACGCAAGGTAGCGCTGACATCGGGTATTTGACCTTGCAGCGCCGCAAGGGAGCGTGATCTAAACCGTTTTGGGATGAATAAACTGGGATGGGTAAGACAGTGTTGCGACTGAAACAAAGACTTCGGGCCGCGCTTTTACTCCCCTCCATTTTGCTCCCGGCGATGGCCACGGCCCAAACCGCCGAGGACGCGCCAAGTTTCAAACCGCTTCCACCACCCACGTTGAACTTCTACGGTGCGCCCGGTCTGATTGACATGCCCTCGGGCGAGGCAAGCCCGGAGGGTCAGTTCACGGCCACCGTGTCTTACTTTGGCGGGACCATCCGCAACACGCTCAGCTTTCAGGCGACACCGCGCATTTCGGCCAGCTTTCGTTATATCGGGATCCAGAACTGGAACTCCGACGGCTTTGACACCTACTACGACCGCAGCTTTGACGTTCGTTTCCTCCTGTTCCGGGAAACGCGGCGTTGGCCCGCCATCACCCTTGGCTTGCAGGACTTTGTGGGCACGGGCATCTATGGCGGCGAATACATCGCGGCCACCAAGACCTTTCAGGATGCAAGCGCTGGCAGTTTTCGCCTGCCGGGTCGGCTGAAGATCACAGCTGGTATCGGGTGGGGGCGTCTGGGCACCTCCGGCAGTATCGGATCGATCTTCGGGGATGAGCGCCCGCGCTTTGACGCCTCGCAAAGCCTGGGCGGCGAGCCCGCCTATGACGCGTGGTTCCGCGGGCCGGCCGCGCCGTTTGCGGGGATTGAATGGGCGCCAAACGATCGCTGGGGCTTCAAGGTCGAATATTCGTCCGACGCCTACGAGCCCGAGACGGTGCAGCGCAACGTGTTCGAGCGTAAGTCCGATTTCAACTTTGGCGTGGAGTATCAGTATTCCGAGCGTCTGAGGATCGGCGCGTATTACCTATACGGGTCCGAAGTCGGGATCATGGCGAATTTCCAGCTGAACCCGAAGGATCCTGTCACCCCGCTTCAGGTCGCAGCGCCGGATCCGGTTCTGATACGTCCGTCCCGTCGGGCCAATCCACAGGCCTGGTCAACGGATTGGGCGCAAAGCGCGGCGGCCCCCACCACGGTTCGGGACGCGCTTGCGCCGGAACTGCTGGAGCAAGGTCTGATACTGGAAGCCGTCGATGTGCAGGCCACGTCGGTCGAGCTGCGGTTCCGCAATACGCGCTACCTTTCGATGTCAAATGCAGTTGGGCGCGCGGCGCGCACCTTGGCAAACATCATGCCGCCATCGGTCGAGACATTCCGGATCGTTCCCGTGAATGGCGGCCTGGCGCTGTCGACAGTCACCATCCGGCGGTCTGATCTGGAGGCTCTGGAATATGACGCAGACGCCTCCGATGCGATTGCCGCTGTCACAGGTGTCACCGATGCGGGCCGCCTGCCACGAACGGCCGCCTTGGCAACCGACCCCTATCCTGAATTCAATTGGTCGATCGGACCCTATTTCAGGCCGTCCTATTTCGACCCCTCCAACCCGGTCCGTTTCGATCTGGGGATCGAGGCATCCGCCTCTTACCGCTTTGCGCGCGGCTGGGTGATCGGCGGACGGATCTCACACCGCCTGGCAGGCAACGTGGATGGCGGGCGCGAATCCAACTCGGTGCTGCCCAGGGTCAGAACGGATGGCGTGCTTTATGCCCGCGGGGCGGATACCACGCTGGATCAGCTCTACATCTCAAAGCAATGGAAGCCGCGCCATAACCTCTATGCCCGTGTATCGGCAGGGTATTTCGAAAACGTGTTCGGCGGTATATCGGGCGAGCTTTTGTGGAAACCGGCCTCAAGCTCCCTGGGGATCGGGATCGAGGCGAACTATGTCAAACAGCGCGATTTTGATCAGCGCTTTGGTTTCCGTGACTACTCCGTCGCGACAGGTCACGTGTCAGCCTACTATGATTTCGGAGGCGGATATCACGGCCAGATCGATGTCGGTCGATACCTGGCCGGTGACATCGGCGCCACGTTCACGCTCGACCGTCAGTTCGACAACGGTTGGCGGGTTGGAGGCTTCTTCACCCTCACCGATGTGTCATCAGAGGAGTTCGGCGAGGGCTCGTTCGACAAGGGCATTCGCTTCTCGCTGCCTGTAAATTGGTTCATCGGCACCGAATCGCGGCGCCGGGTCAGCACGACGGTCCGTCCGATCCAACGGGATGGTGGCGCGCGCCTGTTCGTGCCGGGTCGTCTTTACGAACAGGTTCGGGAAGGGCATTTCGATGCGCTGGACGGCCAGTCTGCGAGGTTCTGGGAATGAAGCGGACATATTTGATGGCTCTGGCGGTTGCAGCTTTCGCGCTGTCCGCCTGCTCCAGCAGCGATGAGCAGGGATCGACAACGATCGCCCTGATCCAGACGCTCCAGGAGACGATTGTCACGCGATCACGTGCCCGTCCGGCCCGTCCGGCTTTGACCCGAGACCTGATCAATCGGGTACCCGGTCCGGTTCTTGAGGTTGTTCGGGAGCAATCAGATGGCGCCCCCTCTTTCCTGTCTCCGGTGGCGCGCCGAACCGATTCTGGCGTCGGTGAAGTCGTAACCTGGACGGATTCGGCCACGGCGACGCTCACCTTCCGCTCCGATCTGCTGATTGCGACTCGCGGTCTTGGAGGTGACATCCTGTCAAGCGAGGTGTCCCCAAGCATCGCAGCACTCAGCAACCGGTCGGGCGGGGGACAGAGAATTCATTTTGTTCGGGCAGAGGACAACAAAAAGCGCCGCGTTTCTTTTGCATGTACGGTCGCCGATCAAGGACCCGAAACACTAAATATTGTGGGGCTTGTTGTCCAGACTCGCCATATCCGGGAGGACTGCGTCGCCCCGTCAGGCCGCATCGTCAATGATTACTGGGTAGATTCGCGTGGTGGTCCGATTTGGAAGTCTAGACAGTGGGGCGGCCCGGTCATAGGATACTTCAACATTCGACGGTTGAAATAATGGGCACCTTGCCTTTTGGAGCTGGCAAAAATGCTCCAATACGCGGGCGTGAGGGGGTGTCTCTATTGCGTGACCTCACAGTCTATACTAAGTCTTCGGTAAACCGAGGTAGAAAGGGTTTTCACCATGGATAAATTGATTGCATTCGTATCGGGGCTGACCCTGGCGACCGCGACCGCCGTTGCGGCCGTGGCAGAGCAGCCTCTTCCCCTGAACAACACCGTGTCGACACAGAACGTCACACAGGACGATGACGAAACGGCAGGTCTTCTGCTGGGCGGCAACGAACTTGCCCCTGGTGTGGTTGCTGGCGCTGTTGCCGGCATCCTGGCCATCGCGCTGATCGCATCGGACGACGACGATCCGTCGACCACCACAACCACGACCACGACGACCACTCGTTAATCGGTCAACATCGGTTGGAGAAGTTTTGGCGGGCCTGAAAAGGCCCGCTTTTCGTATTTGGATGTTACCTCGGCAGGATCGCGCCGCGATGCTGGACGACCTGCAGGGCACATTGATGGGCGGCGACCAAAGCCTGGGCCTGATCCTGGCCAACCAAGTGTTGTGCGAGATAGGCGCCGTTAAAGCTGTCTCCGGCTGCTGTGGTATCGACCACTTTTGGCGCAGCGCCATAACTTTGATCGACCACCGCCCCCAGAGAGACCGGGCCGCGTGCACCTTGCTTGACCGCGCCAAGACATCCCATTGATTTGAACCGGGCGATCACCTGCTCGGCGCTCTCCCCAAAAAGCGCCATCTCATCATCGACGGAGGGCAGTGCAATTTTGGCCCTGTCAAAGAAAGCAGACATCGTCTCCCGAGCGACCTCGCGGCTCTCCCAAAGGGCGGGGCGGTAGTTGCTGTCAAAGGCAAAGGGCTGACCGGTCTCTACAAGGTGATCCAGCAAACCGGCACGGATCACCGGCGGCAGAATGGCGAGGCTGATGCCCGAAAGATAGACGAGGTCATAACCGACAAGGCCGGAGAAATCCGGCCCGTCCGGACCCTGAAAAAGCCGCCTTGCCGCGGACGACCCTCGCCAATACGAAAACGAGCGTTCGCCTGTCTCGGATGTCGAAATCGCATAGAGGCCCGGCATCGCTCCCGTCTCGACCTCGATCCGGTCAGTCCCGATACCTTCTGTTGCGATGGCCTCTCTGATCCGATCGGAAAAAGCGTCAGAACCCAGCCGAGTGATGTAATCCACTTCAAGATCAGGTGCGGCGCGTTTGAGATAGATCGCGGTGTTGAGGGTATCGCCCGCCACGCCGACATGGGCCAAATTGGCCTCGGCCATCGACAGTTCGATCATCGCTTCTCCGATGGACGCAACGCGGGTCATTCCGATAAGGCCTCTTCCGATCCTGGCTGAAGATATCCACGTGATAGCCTTGTTATCGGTAACAATTCAAGACAGGATAAATGATGTGCGTTCTGCTTTAACGTGCCTGACCCACTTGAGCCGGTTGGCGGCGCTTTGCATTTTTTGACCTATCACACTCGGAGTAAGACGGCCCTTTGTCAAAGCAAGCGAAACCAGGATCGCCCGTGACCATGCGTGATGTCGCCCGCGAAGCGGGCGTGTCGCGGATGACGGTCTCGCGAGCCTTGCGTGCGGACAGCCCCGTATCGCAGGAAACGCGGGAGCGCATCCTCAAGGTCGTGCGCGAGATGAATTACGTCCCGGATCAAATGGCCGGAAGCCTGTCGACCAAAAGATCGGGCTTTGTCGCGGCATTGGTGCCGTCGCTCAACAACCTGCATTTTGCCGAGACCATTCAGGCACTGACCGAGGAGTTGGAGGAGATCGGCCAACAGATCCTTTTGGGCCACACGGATTACTCCATGGAACGCGAGGAACAGCTTGTCGAGGCGATGTTGCGCCGACGCCCCGAGGCGCTGGTCTTGTCTTATGACGGGCATTCGGACCGCAGCGTCGAATTGCTGACCAAGGCCCGGATCCCGGTGATCGAGCTGTGGGAGAGGCCGCCGCGTCCCATCGGACATACGATTGGCTTTTCAAACCGGGAGGCCGCCCGGCAAATGGCCGAAGCGCTGATCGCTCTGGGATATAGCAACATCGCGTTTCTGGGCGAGGATGAGGATGACTGGACCCGCGGCGCGGCAAGGCGCGCGGGCTTTGTCGACGCAATGCAAGCCGCCGGATTGTCCACCGAACGGATCTTCAAGCACGGCAAACCGCCGATTTCGATCCAGGATGGCGCAGCGGTCGGTCCTGTCATACTCGAGCGGTTTCCCGAGACAGACTGCATCTTCTGCGTCTCGGATGCGTCCGCCTTTGGGGTGCAATCGTCTTTGATTGCGCAGGGCCTTTCGGTGCCGGATGACATCGGGATCGCAGGCTTTGGCAACTTCGAAGTGTCGCGATTCGCATCGCCCGATATCACCACGGTCGAGGTCGATTCGCGCGGTATCGGCCAGACCGCCGGGCAACTGATCGGAGAGCTTCTGGCGCTTGATGACGACGCCCCGGTGATTCCACGTCATCTGAGCGTTGACACCCGCCTGAGCTTTCGCGGCAGTACAAAAAAGTCCTAAGCTGCTGAAATCTATGGGGGTCGAAAGTGTTGCACTCTAATGTGTTACCGGTCACAATAAGTCTGTGACCGGTAACAAATGAACCTGTCACGCGATGAGGGGGGTGCGGCGCGACAATGCCAAGGATTCAACTGGACGACCTGACCAAGAGCTACGGCAATCTTGAAGTCCTGCACGGCATCGACCTGGAGATGGAAGACAACGAGTTCACCGTGCTTGTCGGGCCCTCCGGATGCGGCAAGTCCACGACGTTGCGTATGATCGCCGGGCTGGAAAGCGTATCGAGCGGCGAGATCTACATCGACGGAAAGCCCGTCAGCCATCTTGAGCCGAAGGCCCGCGATCTGGCGATGGTGTTTCAGGATTACGCGCTTTACCCGCACATGGACGTCGCACGGAACATGTCGTTTGCCCTGCGGCTGCAAAAGCGCCCGAAGGCCGAGATCGCCAAGAAGGTCAAAGAGGTGGCCGAGATCCTTGGCCTGACCGAATATCTGCACCGCAAACCAGCCGAGCTTTCCGGCGGGCAACGCCAGCGGGTGGCGATGGGTCGGGCCCTGACGCGCGACAGCGCGACCTTCCTGTTTGACGAGCCCCTGTCGAACCTCGATGCCAAACTGCGCGGCCAGATGCGGGCCGAACTGGCGCTGATGCGGCAGCGCGTGCAGAAAAACATGATCTACGTGACGCATGACCAGATCGAGGCGATGACCCTCGCGGATCGCATCGTGGTGATGCATGGCGGTTACATCCAGCAGCAGGGCACGCCTGAGGACCTGTTCAAACGGCCGGTGAACAAGTTCGTCGCTGGCTTTCTGGGGTCCCCGCCGATGAACTTTCTGAATGCCAGCATCGCCGAGAAAAAGGGCGGCACCTGGGTCTCCGGTGCGGGGTTTGATCTGAGGCTGGACGATGCGCACGCGGCCGCCGCGCGCACCTATGGCGCGGGCGAGGTGCTGTTGGGGCTCAGGCCTTCGGATCTGACCTACAGCCCGGACGCATCGCCCGAGACGTCGCTGAACCTCAAAGTGATCGTGTCGGAATATATCGGCGCGCAATCTGTGCTGCTGTGTGATTGCGGCGGCCAAAGCGTGATGGTCGAGCTGAAATCCGACACGCCGATCGCGCTTGGCGAGACCCTGACATTCGCGGTGAACCCGGAGGGCGTTCACCTTTTTGACCGGAAAACAGAGGCCGCGATCCAGCGGCCCAATCACTGACTTATGGGAGGATCCAATGAATAAGTCGTTCAAAGCAACCTGTGCCGGGCTTGCCCTTTCGGCGCTGATGGCAGGCGGGGCGCTGGCAAACCCGTACGAGGAATATGCGGGCACGACCCTGATCGTGAACTTCCCCGCGCATCCGCATTACAACGCGGCCATCAAGGTGCTGCCGGAATTCACCAAGCAGACCGGGATCGAGGTTGAGGTGGACCAGCTTCCCTACCTCAAGATGCGCGAACGCCAGACGCTTGAGCTGGCGCAGGAGGAAGGCGAATACGACCTGATCTCTTACGTGGTTTTCTCGAAAGCGGATTATGTCTTTGCCGACCAGCTTGAGAACCTCGCCAAGTATTTCATGAACCCAAAGCTGGCCGATCCGAATTATGACGCCGGCGATCTGATTGATGGCTACGTGGAAAACATCGGCGTCGCAGGCGGTTTCAAAGGCTATCTGCCGGGACCGACAGGATCGCTCTTCGGCATCCCGTTCGGATCGGAGACATCCGTTCTGGCCTACCGGAAAGACATCTTTGAAAAGCACGACATCCCGGCGCCCGAGACCTATGATCAATTGCTGGATGCGGCGTGCAAGATCCCCGAAGTTGAGCCGGGAATGGGCGGCATGGCCTCCCGCGCCGCGTCGGGCCACCAGGCCAGCCACGCGTTCCTGCTGCATCTCGCACCGCTTGGCGGGCGTGTCTTCGACGATCAGTGGAACCCGATCATCAACAACGATGCAGGCGTGCAAGCCGCCAACGCGTTGAAAACCATCGTCGATTGCGGACCCGAAGGCGCGATGAGCTTTGGACCGGCAGAGGCTGCGAATGCCTTCGCCAACGGCGACGCGGCGATGTTCCTCGATTCAATTGCCTTCATGCCCGGCTTTGAAAATCCGGAACGGTCGAAAGTGGTCGGCAAGGTCGGATACGCGATGCATCCCAAAGGCGTGCGCCGCGGATCACAAACCGGCGGGTTCGGGATCGCCATTCCCAAGAATGCCGAAAACAAAGAGGCCGCCTTTCTTCTGATGCAATGGCTGACCTCGAAAGAGGGCGATCTGATGGTGGCGATGCAGGGTGGAAACCCCTCCCGCTTTTCGACCTATCAGAATGCAGAGCTGAACGAGAAATATCCGTTCTCGGCCACGTTCGGCGAAGCGCTGAAATACGCCGATCCCGACTGGCGTCCGATCATCCCCGTTTGGGGCAAGATCAACGCCGATATCGGCACGACCATGTCCAAGGTGCTCACCGAAGACCTTGATATTCAGGATGCATTGAACGGCGTCGCCGAACGGACACAGGCCGTCATGGAGGAGGCCGGGTACTACACCTGGAAGTAATCCTCTCCAAATCCGGGGGCGCATATGCATGCCCCCCGGGTAACGACAAACGTTCCCCGTCAGACAAGGACGCCCGATCATGGCCGACACAGCCATCGGCACAGCTACGGACAGCAGAAAGGCCGCCCGCCGACGCAACCAGATTGCAAACCGGCTGACGCCTTACATGTTCTTGGCACCTGCCGCGATTATCATGGCGATCGCGCTGCTTTATCCGCTGGGCTATATGGTCTGGGGCAGCTTTCGCGACTGGAACCCCAGCCAGACCATCGGCGAGGCGGAGTTTGTCGGACTGCGCAACTACATCTTTCTGTGGAACGATCCGAACTTCCGGGAAAGCCTGGGCGTAACGCTGAAATTCGCGTTCTTCGTCGTCACCCTCGAGATGGTGATCGGCGTGGGCCTTGCGCTGCTTCTGGATCGCAACATCCGCGGCATGTCGGTTTTACGCACGCTCTTCATTCTGCCGATGATGATCGCCCCTGTCGTCGTCGGTCTGATGTGGCGTTATATGTATCATCCCACCTTGGGCACCTTTAACCAGTTTCTCGACAGCGTCGGATTACCCCGCGTCGATTGGCTAGGGGATCATGCCCTGATGTCGGTCATCATCGCCGATATCTGGCAGTGGACCCCGTTCATCTTCATCCTGACGCTGGCCGCGCTTCAATCCCTGCCGCGTTCGGCGCTGGAGGCGGCCCGGATTGACGGCGCGACGCCCTGGCAGCAGATCTGGCATATCAAGCTGCCTTTGATGATGCCGGTGCTCATCGTGACCTGCCTGCTGCGCCTGATCGACGCCTTCAAGGTGCTGGAGGTCATTCTGGTGATGACCGAAGGCGGTCCGGGCCTGTCCACCGAGATCCTGGCCCTTCGTATCTCGCGCACCGCGACGGAGTTCCGGGAACTGGGCGTTGCGGCGGCGATGTCGAACTATCTGCTGATGCTCCTGATGCTGCTGACACTCGCCATGTTCGCCTACACCCGCATCCAGGAAATGCGCGCCGCGCGTCTGCGCGCGCAGATTGAGGAGGAGGGGTGATGGCGCAGACCTACGAGAAACAGAACCCCGCGTTCTTCGTCCTTCTTGCCGTCCTGATCTTCATGGCGGTGGGGCCCATCGCGCTGATGCTGATCAACTCGTTCAAGCTGGATGTGGATATCATTTCCGGATCGACCGGCCTTCTGTTCCTGCCGACGATCCAGAATTACGAAACAGCGCTCTGTGATGTTCTGCCTTACGAGTTGGACCATCTCGACTTCTGCGCGGTGAAGTTTGGCGGGGCTTTCATCAACTCGCTGATCATCGCGCTGATCTCAACCGCTTTGACGCTGGTGATCGGATGTATGGCCGCCTATGCGCTGGTGCGGTTCAAGTTCATGGGGCGCGATACGGCCTCATTTACCACGCTGATGGTCCGGATGGTTCCGCCTGCGGTGCTTCTGGTGCCTGTTTTCGGTCTTTGGAACAATGAGTTCTGCATCGACAGGGACACCATGGTCGGTGAGTTGATCCGGGACACGTTCGGCGGACGCGGGGATGTCTGCCTGGCGGGGACCCATTCGGGGATCATCCTGATCTATGTCGCGATGAACCTGCCCTTCGTGATCTGGATCCTGCAAAGCTTTATCGTTCAAGTGCCCCAACAGCTTGAGGAAGCGGCCCGGATGGACGGGGCAGGGCCGTTCCAGGTGTTCTTTCTGGTCGTCCTGCCCCTGATCAAGCCGGGCCTTGCGGCGGCGGCGATCTTTACCTTCCGCGTGGCGTGGAACGAATACCTTCTGGCCTCGGCCCTGTCGGATCGCGACACCAAGACGGTGCCCATCCTGATCGTCAACAACATGTCCGAATTCAACGTCGAATGGGGTGTGATCATGGCAACCGGCATGTTGCTGGCAATCCCGCCCATCATTTTCACGCTTTTGGCATCGCGGCAGATCATCACCGGGATGACGGCAGGTGCGGTCAAGGGCTGATGTGGGAGTGGCTGGCACATCCCATCGACACAGGCCGCGCCCATGAGGTCGGGCTGGCCGTGTCCTGGCATGGCCGCGCGATGTTCATCGCCTGGGCGGGCCTGGCCCCACTGGCCATCCTTGTCGCCCGTTTTCTGAAGGTGCTTCCATGGCAGGATTGGCCCAGAGAGCTGGACAATCAATTCTGGTGGCGCAGTCACTGGATCGGGCAGGGCATGGTGTTTGTTCTGTCGATCCTCGGCCTTGTGCTGATCCTGTCGCATCAGGGCAGTGGCGCAGGGCTGCACGGGACGCTTGGATATCTGGTGATCGGCGGCGCATTGCTGCAAATCCTGCTTGGCCTGCTGCGCGGAACAAAGGGCGGGCCGACGGCTTTGGCACCGGATGGCTCGCCGCGTGGGGATCATTACGACATGACCCCGCGCCGCCGGATTTTTGAAGCGGTGCATAAGTCGCTGGGATATCTCGTTCTGATCACCGCCGCCGCGACGGTTCTGCACGGCATGTGGCTTGCAAATGCACCGCGCTGGATGTGGGGATGCACGGTACTGCTTTGGCTGGCTTTCGCGGCGCTCTTTGTCTGGCTGCAACGCAGGGGCTGGGCGGTAGACACCTATCACGCGATCTGGGGCCCGGACCCGATGCATCCCGGCAACCGTCCGGCGAAAGACAGGACAGGAGGACAGAATGTTCGGAGTGATCGAGGGAACCGGCTTCGAGGTCATTGACCCCGAATTCGACGATTGCCTGATCGGCCATGCGCGGGTCGAGCGTCTTTGGACCGGGGCACGCTGGTCGGAGGGTCCGGCCTGGTTTCCAGCCGGTCGCTATCTGATCTGGTCGGATATTCCGAACAATCGCATGCTCCGCTGGGATGAGACGGATGGCTCTGTCTCTACCTTTCGGGCAGCGTCCAACAATTCCAACGGCAACACGGTCGACCGGCAGGGGCGTCTGGTGACCTGCGAACATCTCACACGGCGGGTGACGCGCACCGAACATGATGGCTCGGTCACGGCGATTGCCGAACACTTCGAGGGCAAGCGCCTGAATTCGCCCAATGATGTCGTCGTCAAATCCGATGGATCCATCTGGTTTACCGATCCATCCTACGGGATCATGATGGATTACGAAGGCGAGCGCGCGGAAAGCGAAATCGGCGCCTGTCACGTCTACCGCCTGGATCCGGAGACCAGCGTCGTAACAGCCATGGCGCAGGATTACGTCAAACCCAACGGCCTTGCCTTCTCACCAGACGAAAGCCTGCTTTACATCGCGGATACCGGCGGCACGCATCTTTCCGGAGGTCCCGCCCATATCCGGCGCCATCGCGTGGCATCTGATGGCAGCCTCTCCGGGGGGGACGTGATCGCGGATTGCACAAACGGTTTCTTCGACGGGTTCCGGCTGGATCAGGCCGGACGCATCTGGACGTCTGCCGCTGACGGCGTGCATTGCCTGACCGCCGAGGGTCGGCTGATCGGCAAGATCCACATCCCCGAAATCGTGGCCAATGTCTGCTTTGGCGGGCCAAAGCTGAACCGTCTCTTTATCTGCGGAACGACCTCTCTCTATTCGGTTTTCCTGAATGTGAACGGGGCGCGGTGATGGAATATACCACTGAAACACGGGCGCTGACCAATGCCGCCACTCTCGCGATGCTGACGGCTGCGGTTGCCAAGGCCGAAGCCCTTGGTCAGCCGCAATGCATCGTGATTGTCGATGCCAGCGGCGAGCCTTTGGGAGAGATCCGCATGAGCGGGGCAAAATTTCTCAGCCGCAAAAGCGCCCGCGCCAAGGCACGCACTGCCGCCTCCATCCGCGCAGAGACATCGACGATCCCGGAAGCCGTTAGACCGCTCATCGCCGCCGCGACCGAGGGGGAGGTGACAGCGCTGGGGGGCGGCTTGCCCATTCGCATGCAGGGTCAGATTGTGGGCGGTATCGGCGTCGGTTCTGGCACGCCGGAGCAGGATATCGCGGTGGCGCGGGCCGCTCTGGAGGCCATCGGGGCCGCTTAGGATCAGCCGAACCGGATCTGAGCCTTGATTGCCTGAGACCTGTCGGATGCCATCTGAAACGCTGGCACCGCATCTTTCATGTCGAAGCTGTGCGTGATCAGAGGGCTCACATCTATAAACCCCTTTCGCATCATCTCGACAGCCAACGGGAACTCTGCGTGGAACCGAAAGGAGCCGCGTATCTCAAGTTCTTTTGCCGTCATCGCCTGCATCGGCAGGGTCATATCGCCCCCCAATCCAAGCTGAACGATCACGCCGCCCGGGCGCATCGCCGGCACTGCGCTGGCCAGAGCGGCGGCAGCCCCACTGCATTCGAAAAGAACGTCAAAATGACCCCTGTCAGCCTGAAACGCGCTCAAGGGGTCTGATGCCTCGGCTACATTCACGGCCAGGTCGGCACCAATCTCGCGGGCCTTTTGCAAGGTGAAAGGTGTAAGGTCCGTCGCCACCACCTCTGCCGCACCAGCGGCACGCGCCACCAGGATCACAAGCAGGCCGATCGGGCCGCATCCAGTCACGAGCACCCGCTTGCCCATGATATCACCCGCCTGCTTGGCGGCATGCAGACAGACCGACAGCGGCTCCGCCATCGCCGCTTCACCAGCACTGAGGCCCTCGGCGGGCACGCATTGGGTCGCATCCGCCACCAGTTTTTCGCGAAACGCCCCCTGGATATGCGGGAAGGGCATGGCCGAGCCGTAAAAGCGCATGTTCAGACAATGATTGTGCTGACCCGCATGGCAGAACCTGCAGGACTGACAGGGCCTGGACGGAGAGATTGCAACCAGCTGCCCCTCCTCCAGGCCGGTGACGTCGGCGCCCACCCGGTCAACGTGGCCGGACACTTCGTGACCCAGGATCATGGGCTGACGCAGCCGGACAGTGCCAAACCCACCATGCTGAAAATAATGCAGGTCCGACCCGCAGATGCCGCCCGCCGCTACTGACACGAGAACCTCACCGGGGCCGGGATCGGCATGTTCGTGATCCTCGATCCTGAGATCCTTCGCGGCGTGGATAACGATGGCTTTCATGGATTGTCTTTCGATTCTGGGCTTATCCGCGCGCTGGGATTTGCGCATATTTCTTTAGGCCACAGCGCGATGTGACCGATAACACTTGACGCTGTTTGTTATCGGTAACATAAAGCCGTGGCAAGCGGAAACAGGGGGTATGGATGAGCGTGGCACTTTTTTCACTGCAGGGCAAACGCGCGCTGGTCACGGGATCTTCTCAAGGGATCGGCCTGGCCCTCGCGCGGGGTTTGGCAGACGCGGACGCGGACGTCGTCTTGAACGGACGGGATAAAGGCAAGCTGGCGACGGCAGCCGATCTACTCCGCGACAGCGGCGCGAAGGTGGAAACGCTGGCGTTCGACGCAACCGATCCCAATGCCGTCCGGGATGCGGTCGATTACTTCGAGGCGCAGAGCGGACCGATCGACATCCTTGTGAACAATGCAGGCATGCAACATCGTGCCCCTCTCGAAGACTTTCCCGCGGATGCGTTTGAGAAGCTTCTTCAGACGAATATCGCCTCGGTCTTCCACGTTGGACAGGCCTGTGCCCGTCACATGATCGGACGGGGACGCGGTAAGATCATCAACATCGCCTCCGTTCAAACCGCCCTGGCGCGGCCAGGCATCGCACCCTACACGGCAACGAAAGGCGCCGTGGCGAACCTGACCAAAGGTATGGCCACCGACTGGGCGCACCACGGGTTGCAATGTAATGCCATTGCTCCGGGATATTTCGAAACACCGTTGAATGCGGCGCTGGTCGCGGACCCGGCCTTTACCGAGTGGCTGGAAAAACGCACGCCCGCCGGACGATGGGGCAAGGTGGAAGAGCTGGTGGGGGCGTGTGTGTTCCTGTCTTCCGATGCGTCAAGCTTTGTGAACGGCCACACGCTGTTTGTCGATGGTGGCATCACCGCATCCCTTTAGGAGATTGATATGACCGAGACTGTGGCATTGATCGGCGCCGGAGCGATGGGCGGCGCCATCGGAGAGCGTCTGCTTGAAACCGGCAATCAACTGACGGTGTTTGATCTCGACACCGACCGGGTCAAAGCCCTGGTGGAAAAGGGCGCCAAGGCTGCATCCTCTGCCGCCAAGGCCGCTGAGGCCAGTGATTTCGTGATCACCAGCCTGAACTCCGCCAATATCGTCGAACGCGCCGCTTTCGGACCTGACGGCATTGCCGATGGGGCAAAAACTGGCACATTGATCATCGACATGTCGTCCATTGACCCGGTGACGACCCGGGCCCTGGCCACCAAGGCACAGGAAAGGGGCCTAAGATGGGTCGACTGCCCGCTTTCAGGCGGCGCCCCAAAGGCGCTGATCGGGGAGCTGACGCTGATGGCCGGCGGCACGGAGGACGACGTCGCGCAGGCGCACCGCGTCTTGCGGCACGTCGCAGTTAACTACACTCATATGGGCCCTGCTGGTGCGGGCCAAACCACGAAACTGATCAATCAGGTGCTGTGCGGTCTTGGGTTTCTCGCCGTGGCCGAGGCGACCCAGCTTGCCCAAGATGCCGGGGTGGACGCGACGCGGATCCCCATCGCGCTGAAGGGGGGTCGTGCGGACAGCGCCTTGCTGCAGGAATACATGCCGCGATTTGCCACCAAGGACTATCGCCGCACGGGTCGGATCGACAACATGGTAAAGGACCTGAACGCCGTTCAGGACCTGGCCCGTGACACGGGCACTTCAATGCCCATGACCGCGCTCTGCGCCGAGATCCACAGGATGCTGACAGCCGCCGGGCTTGGCGGCGAAGATCAGGCCGCCGTCATGGAATTCTTTTCAGGCGCAGGCAGGGAGTTGCCGAATTAGTGGCGTCGCAGCCATATTATACATAACACCTATTACCGCAATCTGGCCCGTGGGGTGAAATTTAGGTGATGTCCTGCAAAACAGACTCATGCTTTGGGCCCCAAAATCGGGTTCTTCATCCCTATCAAGTCACCGCTTCATTCCACAAACCAGACATCGAAGGCATGCCAGTAGATGACCGCTCTGTGGGACACGTTGACTTTCGCTGCGTTTCTGCAAATGACTGCTTTCGAAGTAATTGGCTTCTTCGATAAATGAACTGCCATGACGCCATTTCCGTATGATGACCCTGTCTGGGACGAGGCTCCGCACTGCTACGGGATTGGCGCGAATGTGCTTTTGGCGGAACTAGAGAAGGATTGGAGTGACGATGCAGCCGACTACCTCTTTTTCTCAGCGCTGCTGCATCAAGGGACGACCTATCCTGCCAGTTACCTAGCTATCCCGCATTTGTTGCGTCTCGCCGAACACCTGACAGGCGAACCGCGGCTTATGATCGTGAATCTATTGGGCGGTTTGGCGCTGGCAGGGCAGCAACCTGCCCATTCCGATTACTCTGGCGTTTCCTGCACCCCCGGCAGTCCATGGTTGGAAACTCCGATTGGCCATGCTGCAGCGAAAGAATTCGAAAAGAGCCTGCCCAAAATTGGAGCATTAACCATCGAGGCTTATAAGGTGCGTCCGTCTCACTACTTCGCGTCTGGTTTGGCCGCCGCCAAGTGTGAGATCGACTTTGCGACCTGGCTGACCTTCGGAGAGAACGGCGGCTTCCAATGCCCAACCTGTGACGGCGACCATGAATGGTGGTTGCTTGATGGTAAATTGGGCATCTACAGGAACGAGGATGTCTTTGGTACCGGGGCCGATTGGCTCGACGACTACGACCATAGGTCGTTCGAGCACGCCGATAGTGTCGCCAAGCCTCGAACTGAACCCTCACAGATTTCAGCTTTGAGAGCAGAGCTTGGCTCACTCGACCCGATTACTGAAGGTCTTGTCAAGAATTACAAATCCACTGTTGCCTGCGCCCATTGTGCTTGGGTCGGGGAACACCCGTAGGCAAATCCCCTTTCAACATCTCAGACCCCAAGACAGCCATTCGAGGCTGCCGCAGCACCCATCAACTTGGGCTCAGACCGGACGTCAGCCGCACAGTGGCAAGACGTGCGCGCCCTGCTTCAGTGTCATCAATTGGAATGCTGGCGAGCTGAATTCGTTTATGTGCCAAGTCTCACAACTTGGAGAACTCAACACGTCCTACACCGGATCGCGGCGTTTTCCGTAGAGGCGCAGATAACGCCGTTGATTGGCACTTTGTGCACGACCAAAGTCGCCGCTGCGGTAAAAACGGGTATCTTTGCGGCGGACAGAGAATATGTATAAACATATTCCGAAAACAAAGGCCGCCACATGACCTGCATTCACGCCCGTATCGCCTTGTTGCCGACAGGCTGGGCCAAAGATGTGAACGTATTTCTGGAAAACCAGCACATCACGTCGGTTGCAGTCGGGGATGCGCCGCAGGGTCATCCGGTTGACCTGCTCCTCCCCGCGCCGGCAAACCTGCACAGTCATGCCTTTCAGCGCGCAATGGCGGGGTTGACGGAACGGCGCGGGCCCGGAGGGTCCGACAGCTTCTGGACATGGCGCGACCTGATGTACAGGTTCCTCGATCACCTCACGCCAGAGGATGTCGGCGCGATCGCGGCCTATGTGCAGATGGAGATGGCAGAGGCCGGGTTCGCTGCGGTGGGTGAGTTTCATTACCTCCATCACGCGGTCGGCGGCATGCGCTATGACGACATCGCCGAGATGGCGGGTCGGATTGTCGAGGCCGCGGACCAAAGCGGGCTTGGCCTGACTTTACTGCCAGTCCTCTATCAGCGCGGGGGATGCGATGGCCGACCTCTTGGGCCCGGACAAGACCGGTTCGGCAACACCCCTGACGGCTTTGCCAAGCTGCACGAAGCTGCGCAGACGCACATCGCGCGACTGCCCGAAGATGCGGTACTTGGCGTCGCCCCCCATTCCCTGCGCGCTGTGGATGCCGAAGGATTGGCACTGGCCCAGCAGATCCGGGGGCCGGTTCACATCCACCTTGCCGAACAGCAGGCCGAAGTGGACGAGGTTCAAACCGTGCTGGGCGCCAGACCTGTCGAGTGGCTTCTAGAAAATGCCGAGGTGGGTCCGCGTTGGTGTCCGATCCACTGTACCCAAATGACGCCGGCCGAAACCACGGCCCTTGCGCAAAGCGGCGCGGTCGCCGGCCTCTGCCCCATTACCGAGGCCAATCTGGGGGACGGTCTTTTTGATGGGGCGCGGTACATGGGGGCGGGCGGGCAGGTTGGCACCGGCTCGGACAGCAATATTCGCATCGACCTGTTCGAAGAACTCAGACTGCTCGAATACGGACAGCGCTTGCGCGATCAGGGGCGCGCCATCCTGGCCACCCAAACATTGGGAACGGGACGGTATCTGTGGCAGGCGGTCTGCACAGGCGGCGCGCAGGCCTGCGGGCGACAGGCCGGAGAGATAACGCCCGGCGCGCTTGCCGATCTGGTGGGGATCCAACGTTCCCATCCCGATCTCGCCAGTGCGTCGGACGACGCGCTGCTCGACACCCTGATTTTCGCCCCGCCAAAGGACGCGATCACCGATCTGTGGTCTGCTGGCCGCCATATCGTGCGGGACGGCCGGCACATTCGGCGCGACGCGATACGCGCCCGCTATCGCGAAACCACAGGCAGGTTGAGGGCAGCGCTATGACGCAAAGCTGGCAGGCGATCCGCGCCGAAGCCGAACGCCGCATGAGCGTTGGAGAGTGGCGGCCCGGCGATTTCATCCCCTCAGAGGCGGATCTTGCGACCGAATTTCGATGCTCCCGCGCGACCGTGAACCGCGCGCTTCAATCCCTTGCCGCCGACGGCCTGTTGGAGCGGCGGCGGCGCGCTGGCACAAAGGTGGCCTCCCTCCCGGTCAAACATGCGGCGTTTCGCGTGCCGCTTCTGCGCGCGGAGATCGAAGAAACCGGCGCGCGCTACCGCCATATGCTGCTGGATCAGCGGACAGAGCCCGCGAACCTGGAAGTGCAGCGGCGGATGCGGCTGACCGAAGCCCGTGATCTTCTGCACCTCAAGACCCTGCATCTGGCGGATGATCAGCCCTACTGCCTTGAAGATCGCTGGATCAATCCGACCGCCCTGCCCGGCCTGCACCAGATCGATTTCGCCGCGATGTCGGCTAATGAGGTTCTGTTGCGACAGGTCCCCCTCTCGACCGGAGAGATGGTGCTGTCTGCCACAGCCGCCACCGCCGAAGATGCGGAGAGGCTGGGCACAACAGCCGGCGCCGCCCTTTTTGAGCTGCAGCGCAGCACCTGGGATGGGGACCGGCCTGTGACTGCGGTGCGCCTGCTTTTCCCCCCCGGATACAGGATGCGCAGCGCGGTGTGATCGCGCTTGACCTCGCCCGACGGTCGCCAGAACCTGCACCGCGGGAGGATCGCGACATGCTGGACCGGAATGGACCGCTGAAAGGCCTGCGGGTGGTGGAGATGGCAGGGCTCGGCCCCGCGCCCTTCGGTTGCATGATGCTCGCCGATATGGGGGCAGAGGTGATGCGTATTGCGCGCCCGGGTCAGGGCCCGCTCTTTGGGCTGGAGCAAAAGCATAACCTCTACGACCGCTCGCGCCGCTCTTTGGTGCTGGATCTGCGCCAGCCCGAAGATCACGCACAAGCCGTGGAGCTGATCGACCGGGCCGAGGTTCTGGTCGAAGGCTATCGTCCGGGCGTGATGGAGCGGCTGGACCTCGGACCAGAGGAGATGCGTGCGCGCAACCCGGCCTTGGTCTACGCACGGATGACCGGCTGGGGTCAGGACGGCCCGCTTAAGAATCGTGCGGGGCATGATCTGACCTATATGGCGATCACCGGGACGCTCTGGTCCATCGGCCCCGCAGGCACCCCGCCCCCGCCGCCGCAGAACATCATCGCCGATCTGGCGGGCGGCGGCATGATGCTTGTGGCAGGCGTTCTGGCCGCGGTTCTGTCGGCGCGGCAAAGCGGTCAGGGTCAGGTCGTCGATGTGGCGATGTCGGACGGCGCGGCCTTGATGATGGTGATGCAATACGGTCTGAAAGCCGGAGGCGCCTGGAATGACGCCATGCGCGGCGGCAATCTGCTGAATGGCGGATCGGCCTGGTATCAATGCTATGAGACGCAATGCGGCGGCTATGTCGCCCTTGGCGCGATCGAACCGCAATTCTTTGCAACACTTCTGGATCATATCGGCCAGTCCGATAATCCGGTCTTTGGCAAGCAATACGACCCTGCCGCCCAGGCGCCCATGCAGGCAGCCTTGCGCGAGATGTTCCTTACGAAATCGCGTGAGGAGTGGGCCCAAATTCTGGAAGAGGTCGATGCCTGCTGCGCGCCGGTCCTGTCGATGACCGAAGCGCCGGACCATCCGCATAACCGCGCGCGCGGCACGTTTGTCGAAACCGACGGCATCCTGCAGCCCGGCCCCTGCCCCCGCTTTTCGGGCACCCCAACCGATCCGCCGACCCATGGCGATGCAGGCCATGTGACAGCACAGGAGGTGCTTGCACGCTGGGGCGGATAACGATTTCCCCCCTTGTCTCAGGGCGCCTCTTTGCCAAAGATACCGGCCAATGGGCCGGGCATGGATGACATCGGCCACCGTCAGGGAGATCACGATGACACGACACTTCACGCGTCTCGCCACAGCGAGCGCCTTCGCGTTGATGGCCGGCATGACCGCGGTGCAGGCCAAGACCGATATCACCGTGGCCATGCAGCTTGAACCGCCGCATCTGGATCCGACAAGTGCCGCCGCAGGCGCCATCGACAGTGTGCTTTATTCCAATGTGTTCGAGGGGCTGACCCGCTTCATGGCGGATGGATCGGTCGTGCCGGGTCTGGCCGAAAGCTGGGAAATCTCGGATGACGGCACGGTCTATACGTTCAAACTGCGCGAGGGCGTGACCTTTCACGACGGCAGCGCGATGGACGGGGAGGACGTGAAATTCAGCCTCGACCGCGCGCGGGCGGAGGACAGCGTGAATGCGCAGAAACCTTTGTTCGAGGGGATCACCGATGTCACGGTCGTCGATCCGCTGACCGTGCAGGTCACGCTGGCCGAACCCAACGGCAATTTCCTTTTCAACATGGCATGGGGCGACGCGGTGATCGTGGCGCCCGAAAGCATCGAGGGGATCAAGCAGACCCCGGTGGGTACGGGCGCCTTCACCTTTGCCGAATGGGTGCAGGGAGACAGGATCGACCTGACGCGCAATGCAGATTATTGGGGTGAGGCGCCCGCGTTGGAAAATGTGACGTTCAAGTTCATCTCCGACCCCACCGCCGCCTTTGCCGCAGTGATGGCGGAGGATGTGGACGTCTTCACCGGTTTTCCCGCCCCGGAAAATCTGCCGCAATTCGAGGCCGATCCGCGCTTTCAGGTCCTTGTCGGCTCGACCGAGGGTGAAACGATCCTGAGCACCAACAACAAGCAGCCGCCATTCGACAATCTGAAGGTCCGTCAGGCGCTGGCCCATGCCATCGACCGGCAGGCGATCATCGACGGGGCGATGTTCGGCTATGGCACGCCCATCGGCACGCATTTCGCGCCGCACAATCCGGCCTATGTCGATCTGACCGGCCAATCCGCCTATGACCCGGACAAGGCCCGCGCGCTTCTGGCCGAAGCGGGCTTTGCCGACGGGTTCGAGACGACGCTGCACCTGCCGCCGCCCTCATATGCGCGGCGCGGGGGAGAAATCATCGCGGCGCAACTGGCGGAGGTGGGTATCCGCGCTCAGATCACCAATGTCGAATGGGCGCAGTGGCTTGAGACGGTCTTTCGCGGCAAGGATTTCGGTCTGACCATCGTCAGCCATACCGAGCCGATGGATATCGGGATCTACGCAAGGCCGGATTACTATTTCCAGTACGACAACCCGGAATTCCAGGACCTGATGACGACGCTCAACGGGACCACGGACCCGGAGGAGCGGACAGCGCTGATGCAGCAGGCCCAGACCATTATCGCGGATGACTATGTGAACGGCTATCTCTTCCAGCTTGCCAATCCGGTGGTGGCCAAGGCCGGCGTGCAGGGTCTTTGGGCCAATGCACCAACACAGGCGACGGATCTGACCGGGGTAAGCTGGGCAGAGTGACGCTCTTTTGGTGAACGTCCGGCATGGAAAGCGCCGCCCCACGGGGCGGCGCTTCGCCTTCGGCGACCGTATTTGGATCGAGAAGAAGACTGGACCTCAGCCCTTCTTTTTCTGCCGGGCCGCGAAACGGCCCCTCGTCGGCAAAGGTAAAATAGTGCCCGGTGCACTTCCGGCTGGCATTCGGAGCAGGACGTTTGGCATAAGCCGAGATCCGGACAGCACCGTGCAAGCAAGTGCCGCTAGGCATCCCGCGTGGGCGCCTTCAACAGACGGGCCCGCCGCCGCATGCTCAGCACCTGGATAACGGCCTTCGCATCAGCTGTGGGTTTCTGTTCGATCCTCACGTAATCCGTGCCGTCCGTCTTTCGGGACATCAAGCCGCAGGAAATCATCGTGCGCCGCAATGTTGCCGCGTCCTGGAACAGATGTTCCTTTGCGAGATGTGCGTTGATGTCCTTCTCTTTGAGGACCGCATTGGCGGGCAATGTCGCCCAAAGCCCCCAAAGTGCAAGGTTCTGGACGGCGCGCTTGGCGGGCCATTGCCGCAATCGCCCGCCTTCATCGAATTGGTAAAGCGTGCGTTCCACCAAACGGGCATCCGCGGGCGGCTCATCCTGTCGTGTGGCCATACGCATCTCTGCCGCCGAGGCGGATCGCATGTGCTGCACATTCTGATACCCCGCCGCACGGGCAATCATGTTCATCAGGGTCAGATGAGAGGGCCGCTGCGGGCCGAGCTGCTTTGCCAGTGCCCGTGTGAAAACGGTCAGATCCTCAGCGTGCAAGGGAATGGGTGTTTTTGTCATGATGCATCCAGGTCGGGCGCGGTGCTGGTTCGCCGGTCACTGACTTCACGAAACGACGCCCTACTCAATGCGATGTGGGATTTCGTCTTATGGCAGGTTTAGCCCTCCGAAAGGAGCAGTGACGCCTGGGTGTCTGCCGACCGTCTTCTGGATAAGACAAGCCAGGGTTTTTCGCAACAGCGCCGTGCTTGGCTGAACGATCCGCTTGCTGGGCGCAGCCGTATAGGTGGCCTCGACCGCATCAAGACATGCTGCGTGTTTGAAGCAATAAGGGCCCTGCGCGGGATCGCCCTTTAGCGATCCTTTTCCTTGTTCAGAAGGCCGTATTTGCGCAACTTCACATAAAGGCTTTGACGCGACAGCCCCAGCATATCCGCCGCGGCGACGCGGTTGTTGCGCGTCAGGTTCACCGCCGTTTCGATACACATCTTTTCGACCACATCCGTGGTCTCCGACACGATCTCCTTCAGGGTGGCCGAGCCCACCAGCTCCATCACGTTGCGGCTGGCCTCGTCCGGGCCGGGGGCCGCGTTCTGGCGCACCGCTTCGACACGGCTGACATCGCGGATGATGAAGGCGATGGCGGGATGGGCCGCATCGCTGAGATAGGTCGTCGAAATCTCCGCCGAGAGCTTGGACCCGAAATCGTTCACCAGCTTGGTAGAGTAGATCCGCATCTGCCCGCCACGCTTTGAATTCTCGATCAGCATGCTGAGATCGATCTGTCCGCGGCTGAGGAAATCCCCCAGGCTGCGCCCGCGCACATCGGCCAGATGCGCCGCGTCGATCAACTCAAGGAAACTGTCATTGGCCGACGCGATCACGCCCTTTTCGTCGGTAAAGAGCAACGCATCGCTGCTGTCGCGGTAAAGCGATGACATATTCGTCGTCAACTGATCGTCGACCGCCTGATCCGCGCCTTCCGCTTCGATCCGGCAGATGACCACCCGCTCTCCGGCGGCGCGGAACACCGATGGTGTGACTTTCACCGATCGGCGCCCGTTCTGGGTTTGCAACAGGATAAATCCGTCTTTGTCAGCCATGGAGGCGTTCAAAAGGCTCTCCATCAGTTCGCCGGATCCACGATCATGCACCGCCTGAGACAGAAGCGACCCGGTCAGTTGATCCTTGCTGCCGCCTAGAAGCACTGCAGCCGGATCGTTGATGTCGCGGATCCGTCCGTCCCGGACCGATACGAACAGAATCGCATCTCGGGTGCTGGCCAGCAACACGCGATAGCGCGCGTCGAATTCCCGGCGCGCTTCATACCCCTTTTCCAGCGCAATCTGCGCCTGGACCAACTGCTGCTGCGTTTCGGCAATCGGGCGCAGGTCCCGGCCCAGCATCAGCACCGTGTCTTCCTTGCCGATGCGGTGGAACGTATAGCGAATCGGGAATTCCCAGGCCGCATTGTCGGTATGGTTCAGCTCAAGCTGTTTCTTGAGGTCCGAGCCCGACAGAAAGACCGCATGCGCGTCCTTGAACTTGGGCACGCTTTCATCCGACAGGAACTCTTCGATCTGGCGCCCTTCCCAATGGTCCAGATTTCCATAGCTTTCGTCATGCGCATTCAGAAGCACCGACAGGATCTTTTGATCAGACGATACGACCAACGCGACATCGGAGGCGGCTGCGATGATGCTGCTGAGGGTTTCCGGCTCGACCAATGGAACAGCTCCGCTGCTCCAGAACGTGGAGCCGCGGGTATTCATCTCACCGCCTGCTTCGGGCTCAGTATCGAACGTTGCTCGCAATAGGTGACCACCGTCTCTACATCCTGAGCTACCAGATCGACACCCGTCAGCCTTTGGACATTCGCAATATAGTTAAGAACGATCCCGCCCAAGGCAAATACCGGACGGCGGGACAGCCGTAGTCTCGTTTGTTTAACAATTTGACCAATAGAATCAAGGGCACCGGCTTTCGAACAACTGAACATCACCGCATCGAAGGATCCGCTTGCACAATGCGCGACAACTTCGTCTTCTTTTTCACCGCACATGACGTCAACACTGGCACCCCTTCGGCGCAACTGGGCCGCCGCGACGAACCCGCCCAATGTATGCTGATCGCTTTCGGGAATCACCATCAGCACGTGCAGGGGAACATCCGAGATCGGGCAAAGCGACGTGTCCGAATAGGCCACTTCTGTCAAAAGGCTCTGAAGACGCACCGTTGCGATCGTGACATCGGCAAAACCAAGCTCGCTTGCCACCCATTTCTCTCCGATCCGACGGGCCGAGACCGGGATGTAGTCGTTTATGATCGCATCGTCACCAAGGTGAAATCCTCTCAGCTCCTCCAGCATATCGGTCGCGTTGAAGGGGCCACGGGCCACGATTCGCTTGTCGAGAAGACTACTTATATAGGGCCTCACCGCGCCCCGCTGACTTTCGGCCTGTCTTGCGCTCAGCACCGACACGACCTGCATCGCCAAATCGCCCACAGCCGACAGTGATGGGGGCTGTTCCGGTGCTCCTCCACTCAGACATTCATGTGTCATCGTCTCATCCCTGGCAAAGCGCAGCAGCTGCGCGAACCGCAGACTAACGCTGAATCACTGCGCGTGTCCTAGTGTCAGCTTCTGATGGCGAAATGTCAAAGTAAATTGACAGTTCTGCCGCCCAAGCCGTGCAGAATTGCATGAGAACCAGCACAATCCATCGCAGCACGCTCATTTTCTGTTATTTTTCAGGCATATGATCGTGTTAATTGCTCGTGACGCATTCCAATTTTAGAGTGTAAGTTTTAATTGACACTTTGGTGATGCCAGCGATACCCTGCCTTTGAGACAAGCTAAGCCAATGGGGGAGTCGGCCTTGCCAGACCACGTTCACGCCAAGACTGTGCCGCCGGGACTATACACCCCCGAAGAGCGCCAGCGCCGTGATCGCACCATCTGGACGCCGATCCAGGGCGTTCTCGCGCCCTTGCAATTCATCGCTTTTGCCATCTCGGTCTTTCTGGTGATGCGCTATCTCTGGACCGGCGAAGGATACGTCGCCGCAACCTGGTCGATCCTGATCAAGACCGCCTTTCTTTACATCATCATGGTGACCGGTGCGATCTGGGAGAAGGTGGTCTTCGGCCAGTATCTCTTTGCTCCGGCCTTCTTCTGGGAAGATGTGTTCAGCTTTGTCGTGATCGCGCTGCACACCGCTTATATATGGGCGCTCTGGACCGGCGCGCTCGACAGCCAGGGCCAGATGCTCATCGCCCTCGCCGCCTATGCGGCCTACGTGATCAATGCCGGTCAATTTGTCCTGAAACTGCGCGCCGCCCGCTTGCAGGCCGCCGCGACGGAGGTGCCGGCATGAACGACCTCTCCCCCCTGCCCCAATCCGGCTGCGGAAACACGCCAATCCTGAAAGAGCGCGGCCAGCGCGAAGTGTTCTGCGGGCTGACAGGCATCATCTGGCTGCACCGCAAGATGCAGGATGCGTTTTTCCTGGTGGTGGGCTCAAGGACCTGCGCGCATCTGCTGCAATCGGCCGCCGGCGTGATGATCTTTGCCGAACCGCGTTTTGGCACCGCGATCCTTGAGGAAACCGACCTGGCCGGCCTTGCCGATGCGCAGGAAGAGCTGGACCGCGAGGTGGACCGCCTCCTTGCCCGCCGGACAGATATCAAACAGCTTTTCCTGGTGGGCTCCTGCCCGTCGGAAGTCATCAAACTCGACCTGCAGCGCGCTGCCGAACGGCTGACCGAGCGCTATGCGCCTTCGGTTCGGGTGCTGAACTTCTCCGGCTCGGGGATCGAGACGACGTTTACGCAGGGCGAGGATGCCTGCCTGGCCTCCATGGTGCCGGTCCTGCCGGGCACAGACACGCGAGAGCTTGTTCTGGTCGGCGCCCTGCCGGATGTGGTGGAGGAGCAAGCCGTCTCGCTGCTGAGCGATATGGGCATCGGCCCCATCCGCGTTCTGCCGGCCCCGCGCGCTGACAGTGATCTGGCCATTGGCGAAAACACCGTCTTTGCGCTGACCCAACCCTTCCTGGGCGACACCCATGCCGCATTGGAGCGTCGGGGCGCACGCCATATCCCGGCGCCCTTCCCGTTCGGCGAGGAAGGCACCACGGCCTGGCTGCGCGCCATCGCGAGCGAATTCGGCGTGGATGAAGAAACCTTTGCCCGCGTGACAGATGCGCCCCGCGCGCGGGCGCGCAAAGCCATCGCACAGGCCTCCGAAGTGTTGCGGGGGAAATCAATCTTCTTTTTCCCCGACAGCCAGCTTGAGATTCCGCTGGCGCGGTTCCTGACCCGCGAATGCGGGATGGAAGCCATCGAAGTCGGCGCGCCCTTTATCCACAAGGGGCTCGTCGGTCCCGACCTGGACCTCCTCGCCGCGGGGCCGGTGATCTCGGAAGGCCAGGACGTGGATCTGCAGCTCGACCGCTGCCGCACGGCCCGCCCCGACCTCACCGTTTGCGGGCTGGGCCTTGCCAATCCGCTGGAGGCGGAGGGCCTTGCCACCAAATGGGCCATCGAACTGGTCTTCACCCCGGTTCATTTCTACGAACAGGCCGGTGATCTGGCGGGTCTCTTCTCCCGCCCGCTGCGCCGTTCCAACCTTCTTCAACTCGACCAGGCCCCCTCTTCAAAATCCGGAGGTGTGAGGGCTGCCCCCCACGCAGGTCGCCCATGAAACTCACCGTCTGGACATATGAAGGCCCGCCCCATGTCGGCGCCATGCGCGTCGCCACCGGCATGAAGGGTCTGCACTACGTGCTGCACGCCCCGCAGGGCGACACCTATGCCGATCTGCTCTTTACCATGATAGAGCGGCGTGATCACCGCCCGCCGGTCACCTACACGACCTTTCAGGCGCGTGATCTGGGCAGCGACACGGCAAACCTCTTCAAAACCGCCTGCCAGGATGCCTATGACCGCTTCAAGCCCGAAGCCATCATCGTCGGTGCCTCCTGCACGGCCGAGCTGATCCAGGACGATCCGGGCGGCATGGCCGAAACGATGGGCATCCCCGTCCCAACGATTCCGCTGGAACTGCCCTCCTACCAGCGGAAAGAGAATTTCGGCGCCGACGAGACCTTTTTCCAGATCGTGCGCACGCTCGCCAAGCCGATGGAGCGGACAAAGCGGGTTACCGCGAACCTGATCGGCCCGACGGCCCTCGGCTTCCGGCACCGTGACGACATCACCGAGATCACCGGACTTCTGTCCGATATGGGCATCGAGGTGAACGTGGTCGCGCCCATGACCTCCACGCCGTCGGACATCGCCCGGCTGGGGGCTGCGCATTTCAACGTGCTGATGTATCCCGAAACCGCCGAGACCGCAGCGCGCTGGATGGAGCGGGAGCTGGGCCAGCCCTACACCAAGGTCGTGCCCATCGGTGTCGGCGCCACCCGCGATTTCGTGACCGAAGTGGCTGAGATCACCGGCCTGACCCCCTATCTCGACGAAAGCCGCCTGCGCCTGCCCTGGTATTCGAAATCCGTGGACAGCACGTATCTGACCGGCAAGCGGGTGTTCCTCTTCGGCGACGGTACGCATGTGAAAGCCGCCGCCCGGGTCGCTCGCGACGAGATGGGCTTCGAAGTGGTGGGCCTGGGCTGCTACAACCGCGAAATGGCCCGCGACATCCGCAAGGTGGCCAAGGCGTTCGGCGTCGAAGCGACGATCACCGACGATTACCTCGAGGTCGAACAGGTGATCGAAAAGCTCCAGCCCGAGATGATCCTGGGCACCCAGATGGAGCGGCATATCGGCAAGCGCCTGGGCATTCCCTGCGCGGTGATCTCTGCCCCCGTCCATGTGCAGGATTTCCCGGCGCGGTATTCGCCGCAGATGGGAATCGAAGGGGCAAATGTGCTCTTCGACACCTGGGTGCATCCGCTGGTGATGGGGCTGGAAGAGCATCTGCTGCACATGTTCCGAGAGGATTTCGAGTTTCACGATGCGGCCGGTCCGTCTCATCACGGCGGTCATGCGCGCAAACCGGATGTCGAGGGGGGGCCAGCCCCCCAGCCTGCGGCTTCCCCCCGGGATATTTCGGACCCAAAGAAGCAGGGGAACGATGCCAATGTGATCTGGCTTGCAGATGCGGAGAAGGAGCTCAAGAAGATCCCCTTCTTCGTGCGCGGCAAGGCGCGGCGCAACACCGAGACCTTCGCGATGGAGCGCGGTGTGAGCGAGATTTCCGTCGATACACTCTACGAAGCGAAGGCTCATTATGCGCGATGATCTTGGCATAGGGGGAGGCCGCATGCCCGGCTACCGCGTGGTCATCGTCACGCTGGACAGCCACGCGGCAGGCCCCGCTGAACGCGCGATGGAGACGCTGTCGCGTGACTATCCGGGTCTGAGCCTTTCGATCCATGCCGCCGCCGAGTGGGGCGAGACGCCGGGCGCCTTCGAGGCTGCGGAAGAGGCGGTGCTGAACGCCGATATCGTCGTCGCCAACCTGCTGTTTCTCGAAGAGCACGTCGCCCGCATCCTGCCCGCCCTACGCGCAAGGCGCCCCGATTGCGACGCGATGATCGGGGTCGTAGCCGATGCCGATATCGTCAAGCTGACCCGGATGGGCGCCCTGGACATGTCGGCGCCGGCCACGGGGGCGATGAAGTTTCTCAAGAAGCTGCGCGGCTCGTCCAAGCCCTCGTCCAATTCCGGCCAGAAGAACATGACGCTGCTGCGCCGGCTGCCGAAGATCCTGAAATACATCCCCGGCAAGTCGCAGGACCTGCGCGCGTGGTTTCTGGTGATGCAATACTGGCTGGGCGGGTCGGACGACAATGTCGAGGCGATGATCCGCTTCCTGCTGAACCGCTATGCCAAGGATACCGGCTGGAAGGCCGCTCCCGAAGCGGCAGCACCGGTGGAGTACCCCGATGTCGGCCTCTACCACCCCGACCTGCCGGAACGGATCACTACCGATCCCGACCGTGTGCCCGGACCGGCCGAGCCCAAGGCCACGATCGGTCTTTTGATGATGCGCTCCTACGTGCTGAGTTCGGACACCGCGCATTACGACAGCGTGATCCGCTCCTTTGAGGCGCGGGGCATCCGCGTATTACCGGCCTTTGCCGGGGGTCTGGACGGTCGGCCCGCGATCTCCTCTTACTTTCAGGGCGAGCATGGCGCGAAAATCGACGCGATGGTCTCGCTGACCGGCTTCAGCCTTGTGGGTGGTCCGGCCTATAATGACAGCGACGCGGCGGTGGATGTGCTGTCGGAGCTGGATATCCCCTATCTCGCCGCGCATCCGCTGGAATTCCAGACGCTGGGCCAATGGGCAGCGTCGGCCTCCGGCCTTGGGCCCATCGAGACGACGATGCTGATCGCCCTGCCGGAGCTTGACGGGGCCACCAACCCGACCGTTTTCGCGGGACGCCACGGGCCCGAAGGATGCCTCGGCTGCAAATACACCTGCAGCGCGGGATGTGAGCCCAAGGCCATGGCCCCCTGCCCCGAGCGGATCGACCAGCTTGTTCTCCGGGCCGAGAAACTGGCGCTTCTGCGACGCTCGCAAGTGGCGGAGCGGAAGCTGGGGATCATCCTCTTTGGCTTCCCGCCCAATGCAGGCGCTGCGGGAACCGCTGCTTACCTCAGCGTTTTTGAAAGCCTTTTCAACACCTTGCATGCCCTGAAAGCGCAAGGCTACGATCTGGAGCCGCCCGAAAGCGTCGAGGCCCTTCGCGAGGCCGTGTTGAAAGGTACCGCCCAGCAATACGGCCAAGAGGCCAACGTGGCCGACCATGTCAGCGCCGATCAGATCGTCGCGCAAACGCCGTGGCTTGACGAGATCGAGGCGCAATGGGGTCCGGCCCCCGGCCGTATCCAGTCGGACGGGCGCGGTGTGTTCATTCTGGGCGCGCAATTCGGCAAGGTCTTCATCGGGCTTCAGCCGACATTCGGCTATGAAGGCGACCCGATGCGGCTGCTCTTCGAGAAAGGCTTTGCCCCGACCCATGCCTTTACCAGCTTCTACCTTTGGCTGAAGAACACGTTCCAGGCCGACGCACTCCTGCATTTCGGCATGCATGGCGCGCTGGAATTCATGCCCGGCAAGCAGGCGGGCCCCTCGGGCGCGGACTGGCCTGACCGCCTGATCGGCGACATGCCGAACGTCTATCTCTATGCCTCCAACAATCCCAGCGAAGCGACGCTGGCCAAGCGGCGCACCAATGCGGTGACCATCACTCATCTGACCCCGCCTCTGGCTGCCTCCGGTCTCTACAAGGGGTTGGCGGAGTTGAAGGACAGCCTGACGCGCTGGCGGGGCCTGGCACCGCACGCACCTGAGCGCGGCGAGCTTGAGGCACTGATCGCCGAGCAGGCCGAGGCCGTGGATATGGGCGGGGCGGATGCCGAAACGCTCTGGCTGAAGCTTCTGGAGACCGAAGACGCGCTGATCCCCGATGGGCTGCATGTAGTGGGCCAGCCGCTGAGCGACATTGCGCGCAGCGAATATCTCGACGTGATCGCGGATGCCGATCCCGAGACCCGCGCACGGGTCGAACGCCTGCTGATGCAGGAGACGGAGTTGCGCGCGATGATGCGGGCGCTGGACGGGCGGTACATTCCGCCGGTGCCGGGCGGCGATCTGATTCGCTCGACCGAGATCCTGCCGACGGGGCGCAATATCCACGCCTTCGATCCGTTCCGGATGCCCACGGAATATGCCTGCCGCGATGGCGAGAAACAGGCGCAATTGCTGCTCGACACCCATCCCACCCTGCCGCGATCGGTGGCACTGGTGCTGTGGGGGTCGGACAACATCAAATCGGATGGCGGCCCCATCGCACAGGCGCTGGCGCTGATGGGCTGCAAGACACGGTTCGACAGTTTCGGGCGGCTCGCCGGAGCGGATCTGATCCCGCTGGACGAGCTGGGTCGGCCCCGGATCGACGTGATCATGACGCTGTCGGGGATCTTCCGCGATCTGCTGCCCTTGCAGACCCGCATGCTGGCCGAGGCGGCGCTGAAATGCGCCGAAGCCGATGAGCCGCTGGAGCAGAACTTCATCCGTGCCCACGCGCTGGCCTATGCAGAGAAGATGGGCGTGGACATGAAGACCGCAGCACTTCGCGTCTTTTCCAACGCCGAAGGGGCCTATGGGTCGAACGTGAACGTGCTGGTCGACAGCAGTGCGTTCGGGGATGAGGACGAACTGGCCGACGCCTACGAGGCGCGCAAGAGCTTTGCCTACGGCGTCGATGGCAAGGCGGCGGCGAACCCGAAGCTGCTGCAAAGCGCGCTGGCGGATGTCGAACTGGCCTATCAGAACCTCGAATCCGTCGAATTGGGGGTCACCACGGTGGACCATTACTTCGACACGCTGGGCGGCATCTCCCGCGCGGTGAAGCGGGCGCGGGGCGAAGAGGCGGCGGTCTATATCAGCGACCAGACACGGGGCGGTACCGGCAAGGTGCGGACCCTCAAGGATCAGGTGGCGCTTGAGACCCGCTCGCGCAGCCTGAACCCGAAGTTTTTCGAGGGCCTGCTCAAGCATGGCTCGGAAGGTGTGCGCCAGATCGAGGCGCAGGTGACGAACACGATGGGCTGGTCGGCCACGACCGGCCAGGTGGATGACTGGGTTTATCAGCGGATCAGCGAGACCTTCGTGCTGGATGACGAGATGCGCCAGCGGCTTGCCGATCTGAACCCGACGGCCTCGTCGCGGATGGCGAACCGTCTGCTGGAAGCCCACGACCGGAACTACTGGTCCCCCGATGCGGACACGCTCGCAGCACTTCAGGATGCGGCGGATGCGCTGGAGGATCAGCTTGAAGGGATCGCGGCGCAATGAGGCGGCGCGGTTGGGAGATGGATGACGTTGCAGGGGGGCCAGCCCCCCATCGGCCAAGGGCCGATTCCCCCCGGAGTTTATCCGGCAAGATGAAAGAGGGAGCACGTTCTGAGATGGAAAGGGAAGTCGCATGAGTCCTCTGGATCGCTCGCCCCCCGTGTTGCGGGGACAGGACGGTGAAGGATCGGTGCAGGTGCATCAGGATGCCTCTTTGAAGATCGAGGGGGCCAAGGTGTTTTCCGTCTACGGCAAGGGCGGGATCGGCAAGTCGACGACCTCGTCGAACCTGTCGGCGGCGTTCTCCAAGCTGGGCAAGCGCGTGCTGCAGATCGGCTGCGATCCGAAGCATGACAGCACCTTTACGTTGACGGGGCATCTGCAGCCCACGGTGATCGACATTCTCAAGGAGGTGGATTTCCATCCCGAGGAGTTGCGGCCCGAGGACTTCGTGACCGAAGGCTATAACGGCGTGCTCTGCGTCGAAGCGGGCGGGCCGCCGGCGGGCACGGGCTGCGGCGGTTATGTCGTGGGGCAGACGGTCAAGCTGCTCAAGCAGCACCATCTGCTGGAAGAGACCGACGTGGTGCTTTTCGACGTGCTGGGCGACGTGGTCTGTGGCGGGTTTGCCGCCCCCCTACAGCACGCGGACCGGGCGGTGATCGTCACGGCGAACGATTTCGACAGCATCTATGCGATGAACCGCATCATCGCGGCGGTGCAGGCGAAGTCCAAGAACTACAACGTCCGGCTGGCCGGATGTGTGGCCAACCGCAGCAAGGACACCGACGAGGTGGACCGCTTCTGCGACACCGTCGGCTTCAAGCGGATTGCCCATATGCCGGATATCGACGCGATCCGCCGGTCGCGTCTGAAGAAGAAAACGCTTTTCGAGATGCCGGACGAGCAGGACATCGTGGAGGCCCGCGCCGAATACATCCGACTGGCCGAAACGCTGTGGGCCGGGACCGA
Organism: Thalassococcus sp. S3; assembly: GCF_004216475.1. Classification (GTDB taxonomy): domain Bacteria; phylum Pseudomonadota; class Alphaproteobacteria; order Rhodobacterales; family Rhodobacteraceae. Next base: position 84,169 of record NZ_CP022304.1, read on the forward strand.
GCCGCTGGCGCCCGCGCCGATGGAAGACCGCGATATCTTTGAGCTTCTGGGGTTCGATTAAGTGACCGCCTACGACCAGACACTCGCCCGCGTCGAGACCTATTTCGACAGGACCGCGACCCAGACCTGGGCGCGGCTCACCAGCGATGCGCCGGTGTCGAAAGTGCGCGAGACAGTGCGGGCCGGGCGCGACCGGATGCGTGACCTGATTCTGTCCCGCCTGCCTTCCGATCTGAGCGGGCAGCGGGTGCTGGATGCGGGTTGCGGCGCCGGGCAGATGTCGGTCGAGCTTGCACGGCGGGGGGCGGAGGTCGTGGCCTGCGATATCTCGCCCTCGCTGGTGGACATCGCCAAGCTGCGCACCCCTCCGGAATTGCTGCGGCGGATCACTTATGTGGCGGGCGATATGCTGGATGCCACCCATGGCCGTTTTGACCATGTCGTCGCGATGGACAGCCTGATCTACTACACCGGCTCGGACATTGGCGCAGCCCTGAAGCGGCTGGAGCCGCGCACGCAAGGCAACATCGTATTCACCGTCGCCCCACGCACGCCGCTTCTGATGACGATGTGGTATGCGGGCAAGCTCTTCCCCCGATCAGACCGCTCCCCCGTCATGATCCCGCATGATCACGGGCGTCTGGCGCGGGACGTGAAGGCACAGGGAGTCGGGCGGCTTTTGCGGCCCGTCGATCAGATCACTTCGGGCTTTTACATTTCTCAGGCCATGGAGCTTCGAGGATGAAGAACCGGCTCAAAGAGCTTTCCCTGTCCTGGCTGCCCTTCGCGGATGCGGCCAGCGAGGATTTGCCGCTGAGCCAGATCCTGCGGCTCTCGCTGTTTCAGGTGTCGGTCGGCATGGCGTCTGTCATGCTGTTGGGCACGCTGAACCGCGTGATGATTGTCGAGCTGTCGGTGCCCGCGATGATCGTGGCGGTGATGATCGCGCTGCCCGTTCTGATCGCCCCCTTCCGCGCGCTTCTGGGCTTTCGGTCCGACACCTATCGCTCTGCCATCGGGTGGAAGCGGGTGCCCTACATCTGGTTCGGCTCTCTGTGGCAGTTTGGCGGGCTGGCGATCATGCCCTTTGCCCTTCTGGTGCTGGGTGGCGATGTCGTGCATGAGCTTCCCTTTGCCGGAGAGGTCCTGGCCGGGCTGGCCTTCCTGATGACCGGCCTTGGCCTGCACATGACCCAGACCGCTGGGCTGGCGCTGGCAAGCGACCGGGCAACGGATGAGACGCGGCCCCGGGTTGTCGCACTGCTATACGTCATGTTCTTGGTGGGCATGGGGCTTTCGGCGGTGATCATCGGCTGGCTTCTGTCGGATTACTCCGATCTGCAACTGATCCGCGTCGTTCAGGGCACTGCTGTCGTGGGCGTGCTGCTCAACCTGATTGCGCTGTGGAAGCAGGAACAGGTCCGCCCCATGAGCCGGAAGGAGCGGGAGGCGCCCCGCCCCCGCTTTGCCGATGCCTGGGCCGATTTCGCGCGCGGTGGCCGCGCCGGGCGGCTGCTGGCCTGTGTCTTTGTGGGCACCATGGCCTTCAGCATGCAGGACGTGCTGCTGGAGCCTTACGGCGGTGAGATCCTTGGCCTCTCGGTCAGCGCCACCACGCTTCTGACCGCAATGTGGGCTGGCGGAGCGCTTCTGGGCTTTGCCTATGCCGGGCGGCAGATGGGGCGTGGGTCCAACGCGTACCGTCTGGCGGGCCTTGGCGTTCTGGCGGGCGTCTGGGCGTTTTCGATGGTGATCTTCGCCGCACCCATGAATTCCGCGCCTCTCTTCTTTGCTGGCGCGGGCCTGATCGGCTTTGGCGCGGGCCTCTTTGCCGTCTCCACGCTGATGGCCGCGATGACCATGCCCGCCGAAGGGCTCGCCGGTCGTGGCCTCGCGCTCGGTGCCTGGGGTGCGGCACAGGCCACCGCCGCCGGTGTTGCCATCGCGCTTGGCGGCACGCTGCGCGACTGGATTGGCGCGCTCGCCATGCAAGGCGCGTTCGGCGAAGGGATGATGAGCCCGTCCGTCGGTTACTCCTTCGTCTATCACACTGAAATCGCTCTTCTTTTCGTCACACTCGCCATCTTGGGACCGCTTGTGCGGACCTCCGGGGCGGCGTCACTTCAACAACCGGGACCGGCCAGATTGGGCCTGGCCGATTTCCCGACCTGATCATCGTCCACAAGGAGGGACAGAACCCATGGTAAACGCATTTTTCGGAGAGTTCGATCTCGCCAGCCTCACGCTCTGGCTGTTCTACGGCTTCTTCGCGCTGCTGATCATCTACATCCAGCGCGAGAACATGCGCGAAGGCTATCCGATGGAGGATGACGACGGCAACGTGGCCCCGAACCAGGGCCCCTACCCCCTGCCCGAGGACAAGACCTTCAAATTGCCCCATGGCCGGGGTGAGGTGACCGTGCCCAGCGGACAGAACCCGGACCGCAAGGATCTGGCCCTGCGCCGGACGTCGAAAGCCAACGGCTTCCCGATGGAACCGACAGGCGATCCGATGCTCGACGGTGTCGGCCCCGCCTCCTGGGCGCCCCGCCGGGACGTGCCGGAACTGGACGGCCACGGCCACCCCAAGATCGTGCCGATGTCGGCCAACGAGGCCTTTGCCGTTGCCGCCGGACGTGATCCACGCGGCCTACCCGTGATGTCCGGCGACGGAGAGATCGTGGGCGAGGTCACCGATATGTGGATCGACGAGCCCGAGCAGCTGGTGCGCTATCTTGAATACAAGCTCGACCCGAAATGGGGCGAGGGCACCCGTCTGGTCCCGATGACGCTGGTGCGGATCTGGTCGAACCAGGTGAAGATCAAGTCGATCTATGCCAAGCATTTCGCCACCGTGCCGACTATCGCCTCCCCGCGTCAGGTCACGCTCCTCGAGGAGGAAAAGATCAGCGCCTATTACGGCGGCGGCAAGCTTTATGCCGACAGCAGCCGGCTTGAGCCGCAGATCTGATGACGACGGTTCCCGCATATCACCTGTGCTGCCCTGCAAAGGGCAGCCGCCGGGCGCGCCACGCGCGGCAGCAAAGACATGCGGGGCCCAAGGAAGCCACTTACATTCAGAAGGGGGATACTCGCCATGTCTCACGATGATTTCGCCGTCGAGCCCGTCAAAGGGCTCCCCGAAGTGCCGCCCGAGAACGAGGAAATCCTCTGGCAGGGCCGCCCCTCCACCTGGGCCATCCTCCGCGATGCGCTGAGCCTGAAATGGGTCGTGGCCTATTTCGCCTTCCTCACCGGCTGGCGATTTGTCAGCGTGATCGACCTGATGCCGCTGGGCCAGGCCATCGGTGCGTCGATACCCTTCGTGATCCTCGGCGGGATCGTGGTGGCGCTTCTCTGGCTGGTGGCCTTCGTGCAGGCGCGGGCCACGGTCTACACCGTGACCAACCGCCGCGTTGCCATGCGGGTGGGCGCGGCCCTTACCGTGACACTGAACCTGCCCTACACACAAATCGCCAATGCGATGCTGGACCTGCGCCGTGATGGCACCGGAACCATCGCGTTCGAGACGCTGGGCGAGACGCAGCTCAGCTATCTGACCCTCTGGCCCCATATCCGCCCCTGGCGGATGAACCCGACCCAGCCCGCCTTGCGCGGCATCCCCGAGGCCGAAAGGATCGCGGCCCTGATCTCCGACGCGGCCGAAGCACGGGTGTCCACTCCGCAGGTGGAACGTAAAGCGCCGTCCGGTGCGGCCGTGGCAGCGGAGTGAGCGTGATGTCCGACACCACCCAGCGCCCGCCCCGCATCCGCGCCGATCGCGACGAGCTGGTGCCCCGCATGATGGTCCGCGCGATGTTCGCGCTGGTCGTCACCTGCCTGGTCCTCGTTGCCGCCGCGCGTCTCACCGACCGCCCGCTGGAACACACGCCCGCCGACATGCCCGTGATCAAGGAACGGGTGATCTTCCTCGACGGCGACATGTCCGGTGCCGCGCAGATCTACGACGAAAACCACGTCCTGATTGCCGACCTCACACCAGAAGCCGGCGGTTTCATCTCCGGCGTCAAGCGTGTGCTCGACCGTGAGCGCCTGAAACACCGGGTCCCCGCCGACGGCCCTGTCCTTTTGCAACTGCGCGAGGGCAACCGGCTTTCGATCCACGACCCGTCCACGAATTGGTCAGCCGAGCTCATGGGCTTTGGCGCCACAAACCTCCGCAGCTTTGCCAGGCTGCTGGAACAACCGTAACCCGAACATAAGGAAGCCACTTATGGGACTACTGACAAAGGACTTCGAGCGTGCGCCCTGCACCGTTGAGATCAGTCACAAGTTCGAAAGCCTGCACGCGCATGTGCGGTTCAACAACGGGGCGGTGATCTACCCCGGCGACGAGGTGAAAGTGCACGGGCCCGAGATCATGGCCCCCTTCGGCGAGGTTGTCATCGAAGAGCGCGAGGCCACGATCGTCCGCGCCTCGAAGCTGGAACAGCTCTGGACCCGCCTCACAGGCGATTTCGAAGTGATGGAGCTTTGCGAATTCTCGTTCTCCGAGGAGGTGACGCTATGAATGCCCCCCTGAAACACACCGCCGACGCCACCACCGTCGAAGAAGGCCTCGCCATCCAGGAGGAGCAGGCCAAGTTCGACAGCGAGGCGGCCACCGCCGTGGCGATGCAGAACACTCTGCTGACCCCGCGTTTTTACACCACAGATTTCGATGAGCTGGATGCCATCGACGTCTCCCCCGTCCGCGAGGATTGGGACAAGCTGATCGCCCAGATGGTCAGCGACCCCAACAAGGGCCATTTCAAGAAAAACGAGGACTGGGACCATGTCGACTGGGACGGCATGGAGCCGGAGCTAAAGAAGGAATTCATCGACTTCCTGATCTCCTCCTGCACCGCCGAATTTTCGGGCTGCGTGCTTTACAAAGAGATGAAGCGGCGCGGCAACAATGCCGACATCACCCAGCTCTTCCAGCTCATGGCCCGTGACGAGGCCCGGCATGCCGGCTTTATCAACGACGCCCTGCGCGAGGCGGGTGTGGCGGTGAACCTCGGCTTTCTTACGCAAAAGAAGAAATACACCTATTTCCGGCCGAAATTCATCTATTACGCCACTTATCTGTCGGAAAAGATCGGCTATGCCCGCTATATCACGATCTTCCGGCACCTTCAGGCCAATCCCGAACACCGGTTCCACCCGATCTTCAAGTGGTTCGAGGAATGGTGCAATGACGAGTTCAGCCATGGCGAGGCCTTCGCCCTGCTGATGAAGACCGAACCCAAGCTCACGCAGGGGTTCAACGTCTACTGGATCAAGTTCTTCCTGACGGCGGTCTATGCCACGATGTATGTGCGCGACCACCAGCGGCCCGCCTTCCACAAAGCTCTGGGTGTCGATCCCGACTGGTATGCGCATGAGGTCTTCACCAAGACATCGAAGCTGAGCGAGCAGATCTTCCCGATCACGCTCGATATCGAGCATCCGCGCTGGCAGCCCAACCTCGAAGCTCTGCACCGCGCCAACGTGCAGATCGCCGAAGGCAAGAAGCAGGGCGGCATGGGCGGCAAGGTGAAGGAATGGACCGGCTCGCTGAAAGCGGCCCGCGCCTTCCTGTCGCTGCTGACGATCCCGGCGAACAAGCACCAGGTGCCCGCCTCCACCCGTCTGGAGCCGGCTTACTGATGCAAACTTTCGACCATAACGCCCATGCGCGCCGAACATATGTTCCGCTCGCGCGCCCATCCCCTGGGGGGGATGGGATGGGCGCGCGCGCCTATGGCGCGCTGGTCGGTCGAACGAGTGTTTGGCGCAAAGGCGTTGCCCACCCCACGGAGGTCGCCCAATGACCCCGTGGATCGCCGCCCTTGCCGCGCTTTTCATCTGGTGGTTCTCCACCGGGGCCATCCTGATGCTGATCAAGCACGCCGATCGGCGGGGGCCCAAAGCGCGGCAAATGGCGGTGATCGCAAGCCTTCCGATGCTCATCCTCGGCATCTGGGGCTATCTGGCCACGCTCGACAGCACCACCGTCGCCGCCGCCTATATCGGCTTTCTCTCCGCTCTGGCCATCTGGGGCTGGATCGAAACCGCCTTTCTTGCGGGCATCATCACCGGCCCCATCACCAAGCCCTGCCCCGAAAACGTGCCCGAATGGGAACGCTTCCTGCGGGCCTGGGGCACCATCGCCTGGCATGAGATGCTGCTCGTCGGGGTGATGATGCTGATGATCCTCTATGGCTGGGGCCATGCAAACCCCTTCGGCATGTGGACCTTCATCATCCTCTTCGGGGCCCGTGTCTCGGCCAAGCTGAACCTCTATTTCGGCGTTCCCAAGATCAACACCGAGTTTCTGCCCAAGGCTCTGGCGCACCTGCCCAGCCATTTCCGCATTCGCCGGCTGAACTGGATCTTCCCGATCTCGGTCACTGTCCTCACCTTTGCTGTCGCCTGCTGGCTCGAACGCCTGCATTCGGCCGACACAATGGGCGACGCCATCGGCTTCGCCCTTCTCACCGCCATCACCGCGCTCGCTCTGCTCGAACACTGGCTGATGGTCCTGCCGCTCCCCGACGAGCGGCTTTGGCGCTGGATGCTGCCGCAAGAGGGCACCGCGCCCAATCAACAACATAAGCTACCTAAAAGACCGGAGGACGCCCATGGACTTTGACGCCCTGTTCCAATCCCAGCTCGACACCCTCAAGGACGAGGGCAATTACCGCATCTTTGCCGAGCTGGAGCGTAAATCAGGCCAGTTTCCCCGCGCACGCTGCCATGACGGCGAGGCGCCCGATGAGGTGACCGTCTGGTGTTCCAACGACTATCTGGGCATGGGCCAGCACCCCAAGGTGACCCAGGCCATGAAGGACGCCATCGACAGCTGCGGCGCCGGCGCCGGCGGGACGCGCAACATCTCCGGCACCAACCATGCGCACAAGCTGCTGGAGGCCGAACTGGCCGATCTGCATGGCAAGGAGAGTGCTCTGCTCTTCACATCCGGCTATGTGTCGAACTGGGCCGCGCTCTCTACCCTCGGCAGCCGTCTGCCCGATGCGGTGATCCTGTCGGACGAGCTGAACCATGCCTCCATGATCGAAGGCATCCGGCATGCGCGCTGCAACAAGGTCATCTGGAAGCACAACGATCCCGAAGACCTTGACCGCAAGCTGGCCGCCCTGCCCGCCAATGCCGCCAAGATCGTGGCCTTTGAAAGCGTCTATTCCATGGACGGCGACATCTGCCCGATGGAAGAAATCATCGAGGTTGCGGAAAAGCACGGTGCCATGACCTATCTCGACGAGGTCCATGCCGTTGGCCTCTACGGCCCCCGCGGCGGTGGCGTGTCCGAAGAGCTTGGCCTCGCTGACCGTATCACCCTGATCGAAGGCACGTTGGGCAAGGCCTATGGCGTCGTGGGCGGCTATATCACCGGCTCTGACGCTCTGTGCGACTTCATCCGCTCCTTCGCGTCCGGCTTCATCTTCACCACCGCCCTGCCCCCTGCCGTGGCCGCCGCAGCGCGGGTGTCGATCCAGCACCTCAAAAACTCCGATGTAGAGCGTAACATGCAGCGCGAACGGGTCGCTTATCTGCGCAAGCGCCTCGATCAGGAGGGCATCCCGCATATGGACAATCCCAGCCACATCATCCCCGTGATGATCAAGGATCCGGTCAAATGCCGCATGATCGCCGATTACCTGATGCAGCAATATGGCATCTACGTGCAGCCCATTAACTATCCCACCGTGCCCAAGGGGACCGAGCGGCTGCGCTTCACCCCTTCCCCCCTGCACGATCAGGATGATATCGAGCATCTGGTGATGGCCTTGAAAGAATTGTGGAAACAATGCGCGATTTCTCACGCTGTCGCCTAAAGTCTCACCATTGTGACTGTTGACTCTTGGTCGCTTGTATTAGGTAAATCCCCAACAGAACTGTTGGAGGACATGTTATGAACCGTACCATCGCCACGTTGATCGCGGGGCTTCTGGCCGCACCTGTTTTCGCAGACGGCCACGCTTCCGGTGACGCAGCTGCTGGTGAAAAGGCATTCAACAAGTGCAAATCGTGCCACATGATCGTGGCCGATGACGATACCGAAATCGTCAAGGGTGGCCGCACCGGCCCCAACCTTTACGGTATCGTCGGTCGTCAGGCCGGCACGATCGAAGGCTTCCGCTATGGCGACGATCTGGTCGCCGCCGGTGAAGCGGGGCTGGTCTGGGACGAGGCGAACTTCGTCGAATATGTTCAAGACCCCCGCGCCTTCCTGCGTGCCTATCTTGATGACAGCAAGGCCCGCTCGAAAATGTCGTTCAAACTGCGTGACGGTGGGGCGGATGTGTATGCCTACCTCGCAAGCGTTGGCCCGGCAGAGGAAGCAGCCACCAACTAAGCCGCAACACGCGTTGTATCAAATGAAGGTCGCAGCCCCGTGCTGCGGCCTTTTTCATTCTTCACGCGCCGCATCGCGGGCGGCCCAGGCGTCAAGATAGGCGTCCCCGCCAAGTGCTGCGACCAGCGGGTCCAGCAACCCGTTATAGGCTTTCCACGTCCCAAGACCACTTTGGTTGATCCCCTCCCGTACCTGGATCAAAGACGCCGTGCGGATCCCGCCCGGCCGTCTCTCGGGCGTCAGGCACGCATCGCACCAGTCCAGCCGCGTGTGATCCAGAAGGGCGGCGATGGCCGCGGGCGGGTCCTGCACCAGGGCGCGGTAGGATTGGATCCGCACCCGCTCTCCCAGCTTTTCCCGGTAATCCTGCGTGGCTTCCTCAACAATCCGGGTCAGATGACCGATCCAGTCGAACCGTTTCGAAAAGCCATGCGTGTCGTGGAAATGCGTTGTGAAATTCGACAGCCCCGTGTCCAGCGGATGCCGGTCCATCACGACAAACCGTGCCTCGGGCCATAAATGCGCCGCGTATCCGATGTTCAGGCAATCCATCGGCATCTTGCTGACAATCACCGGTGCATCCGACAGAAGCTCGGCGCGCTCCAGAAAATGCTGCCGCAAGGCCTTCCATTGCGCTTCATCTAGGCCCTGCCACCCCCAGGCATCACCGGCAAGGTGTCGGGCCGCTGCAAGGCTTTCCTGCAGCGCATAACTCTCCCCGATGGATTGCACCTGAGGATGACAGGCCAGGATGCTTTCCGTCAGCGTCGTACCGCTTCTTGGCAGGCCCACCACAAAGATCAACCTTGCACCACCGCTCGCAGGCTTCGGCGCATGGTAAAGCGCCTTCTGCGCCTCCAGCAGCGCCTCCATCGCGCCTGGATGGTATTGCCCCGGGCTCAGGGATTTCGCGCGGGAGAAACAGTGCAAGGCCGCGCGAGGCCGCTCCGCGCGGTCCTCGATCCGGCCCAGGGCGTTCCACGCAACCGCGCGCTCGCCGCTCGGATAGCCGGCATTCCGGGTGATCTGCCGCAGCAGACGCGCCCGGCGCCCGTCCCGCTGAAAGGGCGCAAGCCGGTTCAGGGCCGCCAGCGCGTGGGCCGATCTGGGCTTGAGCTTCACCGCCTGCTCATAGGCATGGGCCGCCCCCTCCCGGTCCCCCAGCAGCAGGGCCATGGCCCCTGCCCTGCCCCAGGCCTGCGGGTCGTCCGGCCAGTGTTGAGAGATCACGCGCAGCAGCGACAGCGCGGTCTTTCCATCGCCGAGGGTCCGGTAACAGGTCGCCGCCTGATCCAGAACCTGACGGTCCAGCGGATCGATCTCAAGCCATTGCAACGCCTCCGCCAGGGCTGCCTTGACCTGACCGGTCTCAATCTTCTCCTGAATGCTGCGGTGATGGGTCGGGATTGTCGCCTGCGCCTGACCTGACATGCTCTCTCTGCCCTCTCGATACGGGCACAAGCCTTATCGGGGGAGCATAAAGGCCCGGTTAATCCTCAAACGGATTGTAGAGATCGATCCCCGCGCCGTCGAAATCGCGCAAGTTGCGTGTGGCCACACTTGCCGCATGAACAAGGGCCGTGGCGGCGATCATCAGATCGCTCTGCCCCGGTGTCCGCCCCGCTTGCCGGGCCTGGGCCGCCATCATGCCGTAAGCCTCCGCCGCCGCCAGATCGAAGGGCAGAATGGCGCCCTCGAAATCCTCGTCCAGCATGCCGGTCACAGCCTCGTCGAGGGCCCGGCGTCGGCGGCCTTGCGGCAGGCACGCCACGCCATACCGCAGCTCCGCCACCGTGATCACGCTAAGCACCAGCCGCTGCGTCCCCTGCGCGGCAAACCAGTCCAGCACGGCCTGCGACGGGCGGGGCTTCATCAGCTCCGAAATGACATTGGTGTCCAGAAGGATCATGCGTCCGGTGCGATCGGATCAGGTAACCTGTCCCGGTTTGGCAGCGTCAGATCCGTTTCCAGGCCCGCAAATCTTGCCCGGATGCTCTGGACGACATCTGCCGCGCTCCGGTCTTCGGCCTGCATCCGCTCGGCCAGCACCGCGCGCACTTCCGCCTCCATCGACCGGCCATTGCGGGCCGCCGACTGACGCAGGAAATCGTGCAAATCGGTATCCACGTTTCGGATGGTCAATGTGGCCATATCATTCCTCCGGATCACCACAATTATATGGGCGTCGCCTGCAGTGCTGTCAATGCTAGCAGATGATGCGCACCTCGCTTATGCTGTCGTCCACCGCCTGACATGCCCTCAGCAGGCGCTCTTCCAGATGGGTCTGCACATAGGCGCCGTGAAACCGGCTGGGTGCCTTCAGGCTCAACCGTCCCCCTGCCCTTTCCGCCCGGCTGAGACCTGCGAACCAAGAGGCGTAAAGCCCCTCGTCCTCTGCATGCAGCACGCCCTGCGCCAACGCCCAGTCCGTCCCCTCCGACATGTCCGGCGGCTTGATCGCCCCTTTCACCGGCAAGGCCACTACCTTTGGCTGCTCCTCGCTTTGGCCCATCCGCAACTCGAAATCCGGTCCGACCTTCGGCCATTCGCTCGCCGTCTCCTCCAGCATCCGGTCCAGCGCAAGACGGTATTCCGTGACATGCCCGCGCGCGCCCTGCCGTTTGACAACCAGCCAGCCCATCGCGCGCAATCGCGCCATCTCCCGCTTCACCGTCCGCTCATCGACGGACCACAGCCGCGCAATCTCGCGCTGCCCCACGGCGAGCTCATCCCGCGCCCAATTGTACCGCGCGGTGATCAGGGTCATCAGCCTCAGAACGCGACGCTGATCATGTTTGTCCCGCGCAAGCGCATAAGCGCCAAGTGCTGTCAGCACGTCATATTTGCGCGCAGCCGCATGGCGGCCCACGGGTTTTGTGGAAAGCATCACTGCCCTCGTTGTTCCGGCTGGCATTGGAAATGCGAGCTGCCTCAGTGACCGGGCGGGTTTGCCCCTGCGTTGCTGCGTTCCGGTCGTTTTTTCATCTCGTGCCCTGATTTGCGTCCTTAACCGCGATTCTGTCAAGCGCG
>NZ_CP022305.1 GCF_004216475.1 Thalassococcus sp. S3
TGATCCTCCAGCCCTCTCGAAGAAGGATTTTTTGAGTTATATTTTTGTTATTTTTATCGTTAAGGATCAAGTGCTCTCAACTTTTCCATTTTATTTCAAAAGGTTGTCCCCTTCTTTTTTCCAAAGGCGACTCTGATCCCCCGATCGTGCGACTCCGAACCCCCGACAAACCGACTCCGAAGCCCCGATTCAGCGGTGGACGCTATCTGTGGATAACTCTACCCTGATCGTCACTGAAACCACGATGCGCGACTCGGGCAGGTTTAGGCATCAAAAATGACGGCAGCGCTTTTACCGGACCGGCATCCCAACGGAGACTTTTTCCTCTGTGATGTCTTTGATGCCTTGCCCAAGGATGACCTCGCCTCGATGGAGCATCCGATCTTTTCGCTCTCCACCCGTCCCGATCGCCGGGTGCTCAGCTATGTTCATAACGATGTCACGCTGGAAGTGACCCCCTCGGTCAAGGGCCGTGCCACGATCCATGACAAGGATATCCTGATCTATTGCATCAGCCAGCTGATGGCGGGCCTGAACGCGGGCCAGCAGGTCAGCCGCACGCTGCATCTGAAGGCCCACGATCTTCTGGTGGCCACCAATCGCGAGACCTCGGGCGACAGTTACCGGCGTCTGCGCGAGGCATTCGAACGGCTGGCCGGCACCCGGATCACCACGAATATCGCGACCTCCGACATCGAGGTGACATCCGGTTTCGGCCTGATCGAAAGCTGGCAGATCGTCCGCAAGAGCAAGGGCGGGCGCATGGTCAGCGTGATGGTCACGCTCAGCGAATGGCTTTACCGGGCGGTTCTGGCCAAATCGGTGCTGACGCTGAACCGGGACTATTTCCGCCTGCGCCGCCCGCTGGAACGCCGTCTTTACGAGCTGGCGCGCAAACATTGCGGGCGCCAATCCGAATGGCGGATCTCCATTCCGGTGCTGCACAAGAAATCGGGTTCGGTGTCGAACCGCCGGGTGTTCCGCGCCAAGGTGCGCGAGATCATCGCCAAGGATCATCTGCCCGATTACACGCTCAGCGAAGAGCCGGGGGATATCCTGCGGGTCACCTCACGGGCCGATATTCTCGATCTCGCCGATGGTCCCGTCCTGTCGGCGGACACGCTGGCCCAGGCGCGCGATCTGTGGCCGGGGGCCGATATCTATGCATTGGAGGCGCGCTGGAAGGCCTGGTGGATCCGGACGGGGCGGCCCCGCCTGAACAGCCCGGACCGCGCCTTTCTGGGGTGGTTGAAAGCGCAGGAGACGATCTGACCGAGACCCCGTGCCGTTAACGTTTAACGAGAAACGCCGTGCCATGATGATGCGGCAAAGCAACTGGATGATGACAGCATGATCGTTCCCATTCTTCTCTGCGGCGGGTCGGGCACCCGGCTTTGGCCACTGTCGCGCAAAAGCTACCCCAAGCAATTCGTGCCCCTGGTCGGGGAGGGCACGCTTTTTCAGGCTTCGGTCGAGCGTCTGAGCGGGGCGGCCTTTGCCCCGCCGCTCGTGCTCACCGGCGATGCGTTCCGCTTCATCGTGGCCGAACAGCTGGACGAGATCGGGGTCACGCCCTCGGCGATCCTGATCGAGCCGGAGGCCCGCAACACCGCCCCCGCCATCCTGGCGGCCGCGCTTTATCTGCAGGCCAGTCAGCCCGACGCGGTGATGCTGGTGGCCCCGTCCGATCACGTCATTCCCCAAAGCGATGCCTTCCAGGCCGCCGCGGCCCGGGGGTTGGCCCTGGCCCAGGCGGGCCGGATCGTGACATTCGGCATCACACCGGTCCGGCCAGAGACGGGATATGGCTATCTCGAACTGGCGGAGGCGCCGGGGGAAGACGCGGCAGATCTTGTCCGTTTCGTGGAAAAACCGGATCACGACCGGGCCGCCGAGATGCTGGCGACCGGCCGCTATCTCTGGAATGCCGGGATTTTCATGTTCTCGGTCTCCACCCTGGTGCGCGCCTATGAAGCCCATGCCCCGGATCTGGTGCCGGGCGTGCGCGATGCCGTGGCACAAGCCAGCACCGATCTCAGCTTCGTGCGGCTCGCGCCCGCGCCATGGGAGGGGCTGGACGATGTGTCGATCGATTACGCGGTGATGGAAAAGGCCGAAGCCCTGTCGGTCATCCCCTTCGATGCGGGCTGGTCGGATCTGGGCGACTGGGCTTCGGTCCAGCGCGAATTGCAGGCCGGTCCCGACGGGGTCGCGCAATCCGGACCGGTCACAGCGCTTGATTGTCACAACAGCCTTTTGCGCTCCGAGAGCGAAAACCTGGAACTTGTGGGCATCGGGCTGACCGACATCGTGGCGGTGGCCACGCCCGATGCCGTCCTGGTGGCCGATGCCAGCCGCGCGCAGGACGTGCGCCAGGCGGTCACCGCGCTCAAGGCCAAGGAGGCCAGGCAGGCCACTGACTTTCCCCGCGATCACCGGCCCTGGGGGCATTTCGAGACCCTTGCCCTCTCGGATCGCTTCCAGGTCAAGCGCATCGTGGTCAAACCCGGCGCGGCCCTAAGCCTGCAAAGCCATTTCCACCGATCCGAGCATTGGATCGTCGTGCAGGGCACCGCCCGCGTTACCATCGACGACGAGGTCAGGCTTGTGACGGAAAACCAATCCGTCTACATCCCGCTCGGCGCCGTGCACCGGATGGAAAATCCCGGCAAGGTCGAAATGGTGCTGATCGAAGTGCAGACCGGCAGCTATCTGGGTGAGGACGACATTGTGCGCTACGAGGATATCTACGCGCGCCAGTGACCTCCCGCGCTTTCGGTGACCGGAGCCGGGCCCGCAGCGGCAGGCCGGATCCCTGGCCTGCGGGAAGACAAATGAAGAGACGAGCATGAAGACAGCGTTGATATCGGGGGTGACGGGGCAGGACGGCAGCTATCTGGCGCAGCTTCTGCTGGAAAAGGGATATGCGGTGCATGGCATCAAGCGCCGCTCATCCTCGTTCAACACCGAACGCATCGACCATCTCTATCAGGACCCGCATGAGCAGAATGTCCGCTTCCATCTGCATTACGGGGATCTGACGGATGCCACCAACCTGATCCGCCTGATCCAGGACGTGCAGCCCGACGAGATCTACAATCTCGCCGCCCAATCCCATGTTCAGGTGAGTTTCGAGACCCCGGAATACACCGCCAATGCCGACGGCATCGGGACCCTGCGCCTGCTGGAGGCCCTGCGCATCCTCAATCTTCAGGACCGCTGCCGATTCTACCAGGCCTCCACGTCCGAGCTTTACGGGCTGGTCCAGCAGGTGCCGCAGACCGAGACCACGCCATTCTATCCCCGCAGCCCCTATGCGGTGGCCAAGCTTTATGCCTACTGGATCACGGTCAATTACCGCGAGGCCTATGGCATACACGCCTCCAACGGGATCCTCTTCAACCATGAAAGCCCGGTGCGGGGAGAGACATTCGTCACCCGCAAGATCACCCGGGCCGTGGCGGCCATCCATCTGGGTCTGCAGGATCGGCTTTATCTGGGCAATCTCGACGCGCAGCGCGACTGGGGCCACGCCCGGGATTATGTCGAGGGGATGTGGCGCATCGTGCAGCAGGATACCCCGGACGATTACGTGCTGGCCACCGGCGAGACCCACAGCGTGCGCAGCTTTGTCGAACTGGCCTTCGCCGAGGTCGGCCTGACGCTGGACTGGCGCGGCGAAGGGGTTGACGAGCGCGGTTATGAGGCCGGGACCGATCGCTGCCTTGTCGCCATCAACCCGCGCTATTTCCGGCCCACCGAGGTCGATCTGCTGATCGGGGATCCGGCCAAGGCCCGCGACAGGCTGGGCTGGACCCACAAGATCGGGCTTGGGGAGATGACGGCCGAGATGGTGCGCTCTGATCTTGAGGTCGTGCGCCGCGAACAGGACCGCAAGGACCGGCACGGCTAGCGATGGTCTATACGCTCGACACCAAACGGATCTGGGTCGCCGGCCATCGCGGCATGGTGGGGCGCGCCGTGGTGCGCCGCCTGCAGGCGGAGCCCTGCGAGATCCTGACCGCGGGCCGGGACGTGGTCGACCTGACCCGCCAGGCCGACGTGGCGGACTGGATGCAGGCCGAGCGGCCCGATGCGATCATCCTCTGCGCGGCCCGGGTCGGCGGTATTCATGCCAACGACACCTATCCGGTCGATTTTCTTTACGAAAACCTGATGATCGAGGCCAATGTCATCCACGCCGCATATCAGGCGGGGGTGGAGAAGCTGCTCTTTCTGGGCTCTTCCTGCATCTATCCGAAATTCGCCGAACAGCCCCTGCGCGAAGAGGCGTTGCTGACCGGCCCGCTTGAGCCCACCAATGAATGGTACGCCATCGCCAAGATCGCGGGCATCAAGCTGTGTCAGGCCTATCGCAAGCAATACGGGGCCGATTTCATCTCGGCCCAGCCCACCAATCTTTACGGGCCCGGCGACAATTACGACCTGCAGACGAGCCATGTTTTGCCGGCGCTTTTGCGCAAGGTGCACGAGGCCCGGCGCGACGGGGCGCCGTCGGTCACGCTTTGGGGCAGCGGCACGCCGTTGCGGGAATTTTTGCATGTGGACGATCTGGCCGATGCGCTGGTCTTTTTGCTGAAATCCTATTCGGGGGAGATCCCGCTGAATGTGGGTTCCGGGGTCGAGGTGTCGATCCGTGAACTGGCCGAAACCATCATCGATGTTGTGGGTTATGAGGCCGCGCTTCTTTTCGATCCGACCAAGCCCGACGGCACCCCGCGCAAGCTGATGGACAGCAGCCGCCTGCACGCTTTGGGCTGGAACCGGGCCCGACCGCTGGCAGAGGGCATTGCCGACACCTACCGGCATTATCTGGACACGCTCTGAGCCAAGCAAGGCCTTGCCGGTCTGCGCGGTTTCGGCCATGGCAATCGGGATAGGGATGCTCTACACCCCCGCCAGCATGTCAGCAGTATGACGTGTTGAACAAGCGGAGGGTGTCCATGCCAAAGACCTCGATTCTTCTGGTCGGTGCAGGTTTGTCTGGGGCCGTGATCGGCCGTGAACTGGCCGAAGCCGGCTATGAGGTCACCATCGTCGATCAACGCGATCATGTCGCGGGCAACTGCCATACCGAGCGGGATGCCGAAACCGATGTGATGATCCATGTCTACGGACCACATATCTTCCACACCGACGATGCCGAGGTCTGGGATTACGTCAACCGCTTCCAGACCTTCCTGCCCTACAAGAACCGGGTCAAGGCAACCAGCGGCGGGGCGGTCTATTCCCTGCCCATCAACCTGCACACGATCAACCAGTTCTTCGGCAAGACCATGCGCCCAGACGAGGCACGGTCCTTTATCGAAGCCAAGGCGGATACATCCATCGAAACGCCTGAAACCTTCGAAGAGCAGGCCCTGCGCTTTGTCGGCCCCCAGCTTTATGAGGCCTTCTTCAAGGGCTACACGATCAAGCAATGGGGCATGAGCCCGACCGAATTGCCTGCCTCGATCCTCAAGCGGCTGCCGGTGCGCTTCAATTACGACGACAATTACTTTTTCCACCAATTCCAGGGCATGCCCGAAAACGGCTATACCGCGATGGTCGAAGGCATTCTGGATCATCCCGGCATCACCGTGCATCTGAGCACCACCTTCACCCAGGATCAGGCCGGCGACTACGATCACGTCTTTTATTCCGGTCCCCTGGACGGATGGTTCGATTACCGGCTGGGGCGGCTGGGATACCGCACGCTCGATTTCGAACGCTTCACCTATGACGGTGATTATCAGGGCTGCGCGGTGATGAATTACGGCGAAGAGGGCGTGCCCTATACCCGCATCACCGAACACAAGCATTTCTCGCCCTGGGAAAGCCATGAAGGATCGGTCTGCTACCGCGAATATTCGCGCGCCTGCGAGCCCGACGACATCCCCTATTACCCGATCCGCCAGGTCAAGGAGAAGGCGCTGCTGTCCGATTACGTGGCGCTGGCCGAGAAGGTCGAGGGCGTGACCTTTGTCGGACGGCTGGGCACCTACCGCTATCTGGACATGGATGTCACCATCCGCGAGGCGCTCGATACCGCCGCAGCCTTCCTCAAACACCGTGACGACGGGACGTCCATGCCCACATTCGTGAAGCCGCCGTTATAAGAGACGGGCCGGGATAAGAGCCGGGTCGGGCACGCGCTTGACAGGCTCAAGAGGATCACCGATGGCTGGGGATATCTTTTATGTCTTTGCGACGACGTCTGAAGCGGACAGGTAAATGACGGTTCTGGTCATACGTATTAAAGGCTTCAGCCCTTACCCCGTTTCCGGTGACCGGTCCGCGCGATGACCGACCCCGCCCCGTCAAAGATGCGCCTTGCCGCGCTCGTGGTCACCCATAACCGGCTCGACAAGCTGCGCGAGACCGTGGCGCGCCTTCTGGCCGAACCGCTCGATCATCTTCTGGTGGTCGACAACCTGTCGACCGACGGCACCCGGGACTGGCTGGCCGGCCAGACCGATCCGCGCCTCGATGTGCTGCTGCTCGAGGATAATCTGGGCGGGGCCGGCGGGTTCGAGCTGGGCTTGCGGGCGATCCAGGACCGGTTCGATCCCGACTGGACGGTGCTGATGGATGACGATGCCCGCCCCGAACCCGGCACCTTCGCGGCGTTCCGGGCAGAGGACTGGTCGGGCTGGACGGCCGTGGCCGGGGCGGCCTTTTATCCCGATGGCCGGATCTGTGAAACCAACCGGCCCTGGATCAACCCCTTCTGGCATGCCCGCGCCTTTCTGCGCACGCTGATCGGGGGCGGACGGATGGGGTTTCACCTGCCCGACAGCGCCTATGACACCGAAACGCCCCGGAAGATCGACGGCGCGTCCTTTGTCGGACTGTTCTTGTCCCGCGCCGCCATCGATATGGCGGGCTATCCCGACGGGCGCCTCTTCATCTATGCCGACGACTCGATCTATACGCTGGAGCTGAGCCGGGCCGGCGGGCGGATCGCCTTCGTGCCGGGCCTGCGGTTCGAACATGATTGCTCGACCCTGGCCCCCGAAGGTCCCAAGATCTATCGGCCGCTCTGGAAGATCTATTACATCTACCGCAACGGGCTGATCCTGTATCACCGCGCTGCCGGGCCGGTCTGGTTCTGGTGCGCGCTGCCGGTGGTTTTGCTGAAATGGACCCTGGCCGGGCGCCCCTATGGTGAGGACCGCCCGCAATATTATCGCTATCTGATGTCCGCAATCCGCGACGCGCTCTTCCGCCGCCGGGCGTCTCTGGAACAACAAAAGGTGAAAATGCCATGAAAACATTCCTGCTTGGTGTCGGTGCTCAGAAAGGCGGAACGACCTGGGTGTTCCAGTATCTCGAACGTCACCCGGAATGCCAAATGGGCGTGGTGAAGGAAAAGGCCGTTTTCAACGCGTCTTTCGCCACCGGAGATACCAAGACCCGCAGGCTGCAAAAGATCGATTATCTCCAGACCGTGCTTGGCGAATACAGACAGGCCGTCAAGCAATCCAACCCCAAGCTGGGACCCAGCCCCGAAGCCCTGATGGAGCGGTTCGAGATCATCGCCGCCGAGGCCGATCCAAACGTCTATATCCAGCTTTTCGAACGCTTGTGGGCCCGGCCCGGAACCAAGCTCGTGGGCGATATCACGCCATCCTATTCGATGCTGAATGTCGAGGAGCTGACCCAGATCAGGCAGCTTCTGGAGAGCAACGGGTTTCACGTCAAACCCGTCCTTCTGATGCGCGACCCGCTGGAGCGGTGTTATTCCGCGATCCGCATGGGGGACCGCAACGCCCAGCAGCAAGGGCGCGCGCCCAAGAAGCCGGCCGCCGAACGGTTTGCCGAAGCCGCGGTGCAGGACTGGTGCCTGCACCGCACGCAATACGACGTCATCGTGCCCAACCTCGAAACGGTTTTCGGGCGCGACAACATCTACTTTGGGTTCTACGAAACCTTCTTTTCGGACGAAGAGGTGTTTCGCCTCTGCGATTTCCTTGGCATCGAGCGCGTCGCGCCGAACCTGGACAAACTGGCCAATTACTCGCCGCGCACATCCGAGCCGTCGGCGGAACAACTTGCCACCGTCCGGGCCTTCTACGACCCCACCTACAGCTATTGCGCGGACAGGTTCGGCGCGGATTTCATCGACCGGATCTGGCCGCATGCCAATCTGGGCAGCGTCGTCGGAGAGGTGTAACCAGGCGCTTGGCTACGGCTGGTGGCTCAGGCCACCACTTCGCGGGACAGGATATCGCGTGCTTCGGCAATGCCGGGCACATAAGGCTCGATCACTTTTGAATTCTGGCCGGGCTGGTTGGAAAAGGTCGCCAGGTTGGGATCTTCCGCCTCGATCCGGAGCCCCAGATATTTCGCGATTTCGATCGCCTGGGTCTCGATCGGTGTCTGACCTTTATAGAGCTCCTCGAAGACAAGCCATTTATACGGGATCTCCTTGTAGCGCAGCACCGACAGCGTCTGGCCCAGAATACCGGCATCCAGAAGATAGCGCTGCTTGACCTCGTGAAGCTGGATCGGATTGGGTTTGGTCTGACCGGCCATGATATTGCGATAGATCTGCCTGGCTTCATCCGGCCCCCAGGCCCCGGTGGATTGTGCCAGGAACAGAGAGATCAGTCGGCTGGTCTCATCTCTGCGGGTCAGAAGCATCAGGCGGTATTGCCGTTCATGGCAGGCCGTTATGAGCTCCTGTGTGAGCACACCGGGTACAACCTCGATACAATGCTTGATGTTCGGGCGGGATTGCAGGGCCTCGCCAAGTTTGCTCCGCAGAAGGTCTACGTTCTTGGTTCTTTTGAACTCTTCGGTGATCCCGCCCCAGACCCGGTCCGGATTGAACGGCTCATGCTCTTTCGTGGCAAAGGAGGAAACTTCCGATAGAAACGTCGTCAGTGATGTGCCACCCGTCCGCCGCAGGGTTAGGATCAGATAAGGGTGTTCAGGCAAATCTTGGTGTTCCATTTTCGATCTGTTCGTCTACTGCTTCTACTATATTACTTTCGGATGTCCACAATCACGGTTCTTCCCGATATCGCAGGCAGGGTGGGCGCCCTTTAGGGGAGTTTTTTGCGTGTCAGATGGAAAAATTTCAGTAATCGTCGCATGTTATAATCTCGCGGATCATATCGGTGACTGTATCGCGGCCCTGGCCGCGCAGAGTGTCGAAGTATTCGAAGTTCTTATCATTGATGATGGCTCCACCGATAGCAGTGTTGAGGTTGCACAGGCCGCGATCGGCGAAGATCAGCGATTTCACCTGATCAGCCAGCCCAATGGCGGCCTGTCGGCGGCCCGCAATGCCGGTCTTGAGCGGGCAGGGGGGGATTACATCGCCTTTGTCGACGGGGATGACCGGGTCGCGCCGGACTGGCTGGCCAGGATGTATGACGCGCTCAGGCAGCATGACGCCGATTGGGTGGCTTGCGGTTTGCGTTATTGCCGGGCGGACGGGACCGGCAAGGTCCATTCGGCGATACATGACGCGCCCGATCTGGCGGACGATGCCCTGCCGCACCGATATGCCCTGGACAGCTGGACCGATGTGGTGCGCCACTTCCCCTCGGCCTGGAACAAGCTCTACCGGCGCCGCCTGATCGAGGGGCTGCGTTTCGACGAAGGGACCTATTTCGAGGACCACGCCTTTTTCTACCGCGCGGCCAGCCGGACCGATCACCTCGTACATGTGCCCGAGCCGCTTTATCTGCAGACCCAGGGCCGCGAGGGGCAGATCACACGCGAGGATTCCGACCGCGTTTTCGAGCAGTTTCCCGTGCTCGACACGATGCATGACATCATGCAGGCCTCCGACAAGCCCGACAAGGAAGCCGCCTTTCAGAGGATCGCGTCCCGCCTGGTCTTTGAACGGGCCACGGCCTTGGCCGATCCGGTGCGCCGGACCCGGTTCGCCCGCGCGGCCCGGCGCTATTTTGCGGCCAACGACCTGAGCTACCGGCCCGATTGGGACGAGGGGATCTCGCGCACCTGGCGGATCGTGATGGAAGGGCGTCTGCCGCTATCGGTCATCGTGCCGACGGACCAGGTCGATCAGGCGCTGGCCGATACGGTGGCCAGCCTCGCGGCCCAGACGATGCGCGACTTCGAAACCCTGATCGTGATCGACAGTGACGACGACACCGTCCGGCAGGAGAGCCTGGCCCTGGCCCGGGATCTGCCCCGGGCCTCGGTTCTGATGAACGGAAGCGCAGGGCTGGCCGCGGCCCGCAACCGGGGCTTTGACGTGACCCGGGGCGATTACGTCGTCTTTTTCGATGCCGGCGACCGGCTGGAGCCGGGCACGCTGGCCGGCTGGGTCGAGGCGATGGAACGCCGGGCCACGGTGTTCGGGTTTTCCAGGTTCCGCATCGGGCTGGCCGACGATGCGCCCCAGCATAACGGATTTCACGACAGTACCGGGCGCGAGGAACGCCTGGTGCCGGGGGTCTTCACGCTTGATCCAGCCTCTGTTCTGGCCCTGCACGCCCATCCCTCGGCCAAGATCTTCCGGCGCGATTTCCTGCTTGATCACGACATCCGCTTTCCCCCGGGCCCCCTGTCGAGCTGGTCCGTGACCCTGCAGGCCGCCCTGATGGCGGGGGAGGGGGCCTATTTCGCCCGTCCGGGCCTGCGCATTGCCGACCGGCCCGAGGCGCGCCGCATCTGGCGCCAGCCCGAAACGCCGCAGGCGCTGGCCCAAGCGCTTGAGCGGATGGCCGAGACCTTTGGCGAAACCAGCGCCCTGCCGCATGGATGGTATCGCCAGCTTTTCGCCCGGGCCCTGTGGGAGAAGCTGAACTTCGCCGCCTTCCCCGACGCGGCGGCGATGGACCTGTTCTGCCAGCAGGCGCGGGATCTTGCAGCAGCTCTTCCCCTGGAGGGCGATACGCTCGACCCTTATGTGGGCCCGCGCGTCCAGGAGCTTCTCACATCCGCGGGTCGGTGATCATACGTTATTGATTCCAAGGCATTAGCCTGACGTTCCTGCACAGTTTCACCATCTTGGCCGGGCAAGGGCGGACGGTGATTGCGTCCGGGTACGCTCTCACGGCATAAGCGATGAAGCGGCAAGCTGTCTTTGAGGATATACTATGCTAAGTTTCCGGACCCATGGCGGGGCCTCGTTTACCTATGAGGCGGAATTTTCAAAAGCGCATTACGCTAATATCAGCTTTTTCGACAGAAACCTGGAAGACATCCTGTTTCACCTCTCCCTGCGGGGAGAGACGGGCCATGTGGTCACCAACAGCCGCGCCGGCGACACATGGCAGGCCGAAACATTTCACGAGATGGCCCTGCACGAGACGGGGAACAGCGTCGAGGTCCACTTTGCCGAAGACGGTGTGACGGTTCAGATCAACGGGGCGGATTTTCACCTCGACAGGGCCCGGCTGGGGGATCTCGAGCGGATCGACCTGGTGGAATTCACCGGCGGCATTCCCGAGCAGAGCGTGGTGATCGACGGTCCGGCCAATGCCGACCGCGAAGGCCAGGGAGAGGTTGGCCTTGTTCTGCCGATGACGATCGAGGGCTGGGCCTGCGATCCCGGTCTGATCGAACAGACGATCGCCATCGACATACCCGGCCTGGACATGCCGCCCGCACCGGAGATCTTTGCCCGTCCGAACGTTGCCCACCGTATCAATGCCCCGACTGACAATATCGGCGTGCGCGCGACCCTTCCGGGACGGATCTGGCAGGGCCGCGCCGGAAGCTCTCCGGTCACGGTCCAGCTGTTGTCGAACAATATTCCCTGTGGCGCGCCCCTGACCATCGCGCCATCCGATATCGTCCGGCAGATCGAACAGATCGTGGGCCAGGAAGAGCGGGATCTCTTTTCGATGCTGCTGGCCATCGAACATGTGCGCTATGCCGGGCTGATGCCGCTTCTGAGCAAAACCGCGCGGGAGGCACTGACGAGCCTGGCCGCGGAACGGGGGCTGACGGCCTTCCTGACATCAGCGGAGCCAGCAGCCGACGAGAGGCCGGAGACGGACGAGACCGACCCGACCGAGACGCCGACCGTCCGGGTCGCGCCCGAGATGCTCCTGGCGCAGCAGGCACGGGCCCGTTTCACCGAAACCATGCGGGCGAACCCGGAGACCGATCCGGCCCAGGCCCTGGCCGAGCATGTCGCAACCCATCATGTCCTGTCGCCGGAAGGCCGCCGCGCGCTTTACCTGTCCTTGAGCGAATATTTCTGTCTGCGTGACGATTTCGAGACCCTCTACACCCGGGCTGCTGCCGATGGCGTGGCCCATTTCGAGGCGGCGGAAAGCGCCTGGCACAATTCCTCGATCCTGCCGTTTCTCTATATGCAGAACCGGATCGAGGATATCCGGCGGCTTTTGTGGCGGCTGAACACCGAACTGACCGGCTGGGTCATTACGCCGGCCGTGGCCTGGGTGGTGCGGACGCTGATCACCGATGGTCCGCTCGCAGTGGGGGAGAAGGCACGCGAGGATATCCTTCACGCCTTTATCTCCTTTATCGACAAGCGCAGCGATACCTATTGGGAACGGGTTGGGTGCACCAAACTGACCGAGACCACGATCGCGCTTTTGACACATGCCGACCGGTTCGCCGATTACATGCAGCGTGATCTGGTTGCCTTTGCCCTGCGCAATTACGGCGTGTCGCATCTGTTCTGGGATCTGGTCGATGCGGCCCTGGCCGCCGGGACATTGCAGCCCGAGCCGCGCCTCGCGGCCGGGCGGGCGGCCTTCGCGGCGATTGTGCGGCGTGTCGAGACCGGGGCAGGGGATATCGAGGCCGATCTTGCATTCTTCGAAGCAGCCGGGACCAAGCAGATCACGCGGTTCCGCATCGAGCTGCTGGGGCCGACGGGGATCGAACCCAAGCCGGGGCACACCGTTTTCGACACATTGACCCTCACGGGCCGGTCACAAGGCGAGGCAGCCCTGAGAGCCCTTGCGGCGCCCGGATTTTCGGATGGAGATCCCGAGCTTGTCACGGCGGCGGCCTCCGCAATGGCGGCGCGCTATGACACTCTGCCCCGCGCGCCGTACCACCAGCTGCAGATTGCAACGAGCCGACGGGCAATGGCCTGCCTGGCGCGGCTGGCCGAGACGCCGGATGCCACGCAGGACGTGATGAGCGAGCTGTCCGTCCTGTCCCGGGATCTGGCCACATTAGCCAGCCAGCGCAGCGCTTTTGTCGGGTTTGGCATTGGTCTCAGCCTGCTCAACAGTCTTATTCGTCTGGGCGCGGAGGAGGCAGCGACAGCGATGCTCGGCAGCCTTGGCGCAATCCGGGCCGCCCTGCCGCCGGATGAAAGCGAAAGCGTCCGTGACGCGCCGGCCCTGCGCATGGCATTGCGGGCGCTGCGGCGCACGGAACGAATGGTGGAGGGGCCGTTTGCCGGGGCCGCTCTGGAGCTGTTTCCCCGTGCAAGCCAGGCCTTGTCCGCCGCTGACAAGGCCGAGCGGTCCACCGAGATCGGCCTGGACTGGGCCGAGGCCTCGCCGTTCTTCGACACGATCGTCGTGGTCTTTTCCTGCCAGGCCAATCTCGACACCCGGATCGCGGCGATGCGCGAAGGCTGGCTGGCCCAGCTGGCAGAGATCGGCGTGCCTTATATCGTCGTGGTCGGCAACGGGGACGGGCGCCGGGACGGCGATGTCGTCTATCTCGATGCGCCGGACGATTATGAAGGCCTGCCTCTCAAGACCCTGGCGACGGTAGACTGGGTGACCCGGAACACCCCCTTCACGCATATGCTCAAGATCGACGATGATTGCTTTCTCAATGTCGACCAGTTCTTCCACAGCCACAGCTATCGCAAGTTCGACTATTATGGCCGCCGCCTGACCCTGGTCGCGGGCCAGATGGACCGAAGCTGGCATTTCGGCAAATCCACATCGCCGCGTGGGCGGCTGGAGCTGGATAAATCACCCGAACCGGCGCGCTATGCCGATGGCGGGTCAGGCTATGCGCTCAGCCGCCGGGCGATGCATATGCTCCTGCAGCAGGCCGCGACACCGGAGGGGCGCAGGCTGGTCCAGAACTCCTTTATGGAAGACAAGCTGGTCGGTGATCTTCTGGCACAGGCCAAGATCGAGGTGTCCGAGGAAGACCATTTCGTCGCCGTCCGGCGGCGCAGCCATGCCGAGGGGCTGGCCGTGTCGCGCTGGGTCAACGGGTTCGATGCCAGCGCGGCCGCGCCGACCAAGGTGGTCCATCTCGACACCCATCACGCGCAGAAGGAGGCGGTGGAAAAGCTCACCGCCCCGACCCTCACGCCCAAGAAGATCTGGCCCAGCTATTCCCCGGTCAAACTGGTCTCCGAGACCAACGCGCTGGAGCTGGTCAGCTCCGAGGCGCGCCTGGCCGAGGTCAATGGATCCGACATCGCCGTCGTGGCCTGCATGCGCAACGAGATGTTCATGCTGCCGCATTTTCTGGCCCATTACCGCAAGCTCGGCATCACCGGCTTTCTGATCGCCGACAATTGTTCGGATGACGGCACGCTGGAATATCTGGCCGAACAGCCCGATGTTGCGGTCTTTTCCGTCGATACCGATTACCGGCTTTCGCAATATGGCGTGGCCTGGCAGCAGGCGATCCTGTCCAACCTGCGGGTCGGTCGCTGGTCCCTGGTTGCCGATGCGGATGAGCTGCTGGTCTGGCAGAAGGAACAGACCGAAAGCCTGCCGGCACTGCTGCAAAGCGCTGATTTCGCCGCGTGTGACGCGGCCCGGATCTTCATGCTCGACATGTATCCGCAAGGCTCTTTGGAAGAGGCCGGTTTTGCCAGCGGCGATCCGTTCGCCGAGGCCGGCTATGTCGATGCCAAGGCGTTTCTGACAACCTCGTCGGGTCTTGGACCGTTCTCGAACCAGCCGACCTGGTCCAGCGGTCTGCGCCACCGGCTGATCCCGGGATCACGCCCGGAGCTTTTCGTGGCCCAGAAGATCGCCTTGCTGAAATACAAGCCCTGGATGCGATTGTCGGCGGGCCTGCATTACGCGGCCGACGTCCAGCTGTCGGATCAGGCCCTTGTCTTTGCGCATTTCAAATACAATGCCGAATTTCGGGCCAAGGCGCAGGCCGAGGTGCAGCGCCGGCAGCATTTCAACAATGCCGAGGAATATAAGAAGTATCTGGCCCTTCTGTCCGAGGGGCGTGACCGGATCTACGACCCGGCCCTGTCGGTTCCGTGGTTCGAGAACGAAACCGTCAAGCGTCTTCTGCGGGCGTAGCCGGGGGGGTCAGCCCGGCCTCCGTCTCGGGGCCTTTGTCGGGATCTGTGTCGGGGCCTGTGGCCCCGGCGGCGTCTTGCGCGCGCTGCGCTTCCATTTCCTCCGGTGTCTGCGGCGCCGGAGGACGCGGAAAGCTGAACTGGGGCGCGAAAAGATGCCGGCCCCATTTGTCGGGCATGTCCTTGTAGATCTCTGCCACCAGATCCGCCCAGACCCCGACCAGCCGCGCCGTTTCGGGATCGAATTGCGCAGCCGTTTCCATATCGGGCCAATCGGCTGATCCGGGCTGATGTCTCAGGGCGTCGAGCGCTGTCGAGAGCGGGGTATCTGCAAAGAAGTCGCGGTCCATCGCCTGTGCATCTTCGGCATAGGTCGAGACGATCTGCTCTGCCAGGGCAGGGGGCAGGGCCAGGCCGGGCGCGGTGTCATCGTGCAATTCGGTCAGAAGGCGCGACGCATATCCCCCCAGGACATGGGCGGCGCTGCGCGGCATCACGCCTCGCAAGCGACCCTGAAGCGCGCAGATCATCGCGATCTCGTGCTGTGCGAGGTCATGCCGCTCGATCGTCGGAGGCAGATCGGAGAGCGTGTAGTCGCGCCCCTCGAAGACCATGTCCAGAAAATCGCTCAGCATCTCTCCTCCCACCAGGTGGTCCGGCAGGAGGGGGCGCACGGTCAGCCGGTCTCCGAACACCGCTTTCCAGCGTTCGAACCGGGTGTGATAGAGAAAGCGCCCATCGGCGCGTGTCATGTCGAAAAAGGCCTGAAGGTCCCCAAAGAAGAGACCCAGACGCAGCTGTTGTTCATATCCGATCAGAAAGCGTTCGGCATGGGGCCTGACATAGGCCACGATCCGCGCCTGTTTGCCCAGCCAGCGCATATGCGATTCAAGAACGTCGCGCACATCGGCCGGATCGGCGAATTCAAGCGCTTCGGCCGAGATGACCGCCATGTCGGCATCCCCGTCCCGGATCGGTTGCAGCAGCTTGAAACAGGTCGTTTCGGAATCCTTCGGATCGGCCGCATGCAAGGCGTGGGCGGCCCGGTTGTGATGCAGCTCCGAGCCGAAAACCTGCGGATAGAACAGCTTGAATTCGTCTGCCCTGGCATGTCCACCGGCTAGACAACGCTGCAGGCGCGCGCTGCCCGTGGTGTGATCCCCGATATGAACGATCAATGCCTTCGTCATGGTCCCCTCAAACACTGTCCGCCTGAGACAGGCCCCGCATCTCGCGGTTCAGGATCTCAAGGAAAAACAGGTCCCAGTGCTGTGGGTCGCGCTTGATCAGGTCCCCGATCAGATCGGCCCAGAATTGCGTCTGCTGCAGGATGCCGGGCGCGAAGTAATCCAGGATATCGAGCGATTGCTCTTCGTCGACCGCCGCTTGGGAGGCCTGCTCCATGGCGGTCTGAAAAAGGGGCCGGCCCTCAAAGAACGCGTCATCCAGCGCCACGGCATCCGGCCCGTAGGTCTCTTCGATCCGGTCCATCAGCTCGCGGTGCAGGGCCAGGCGGGTGCTGCCCGCGACAGGCGGGGTGCGCATCAGAAATTCCGACAGGCGCTCTCCCACCCGCATCCGGGCCGTCAGCATCGCCTTTTGACCCCATCGGTGATTGATTTTCAGGCGCTGATGGAAATCGCGCAGCACCGCCATATCCGACAGGGCGAGCGATTCATTCGTCTGCGGCAGATCGACGACCTGAAATCCCGCGCCGTCAAAGGCGATATGAAAGAAATCCTGCACCACATCCTGTTGGAAGAGTTCCGGGCGCAGCATGGCCCGTACGGTTACCGCATCCCCGAACACGGCACGCCAGCGCATGTACCGGTCGGCATGGAAAAACCGCCGATCCTCCAGCGCGTCTTCGAAATAATCGGTCAGCGTTCCCAGGAAATAGCCCAGCTTGATGACCTGCGAATACGAAGACAGGTACCGGCTGGCATGGGGGCGGGTATAGATCAGGAACTGGATCAGCGGTTCATATTGCGGCAGGTACCGCCGGATCGCCGCCTGAAACCGTTCCGGCGGGACCTCCTCGAACAGCTCGCTCGACATCACCACCACATCCGCCGTCGATTGCGCGATCCGCTCGCTCAGGGCCTGCATCTCGGCATCGATCGCCTCGGTATCTTCCAGGGCAAAGGCCATGGCGAGGCTGTGGTGATAGGGGTTTTCGGGAGCGACCACATAATCCAGCGTCTGGCTGGGGCAGCGCCATGCCTGACTGGCCAGAGCCTGCTGAATCGACGTGCTTCCGGTTTTCATATCTCCGACATGAAAAAGGATCTTCCGCATTACCGCCGTACCGCCAAACGTCTGTTCTTACGCTGTCTTCGCTGTCGTCATCTTGGTCTCTCCCCGATAATGGGCGAGAAGATCGTAGATATGTTCGTCCATCGACACCGGTGCCTTGGCATTGCGCCAATATCCTTCGGTGGTGATCTGACCCTCCAGAAGCGCCTCGACCCGCTCCTGGAAGCTTTCCACATCTCCGGCTTCGAAGACCATGTCAGGGCAGTTTCCAAGCTCCTTGGCTCCGCCCAGATCGCTGGTCAAAAGCGGGATATGACGGGCATGCATCTCGATGGCGACCTGCGGAAGGTTGTCTTCCCACTGGACCGGGATCAGGCCGACATCGACCTCTTCCAGAAGCTGGTCGAGATCGTCGTGATTGTAGCCGTCGGCATAAAGGACCTGGTCAAGCTTCTCGCCCAGGGCCGAGATCCGGTACATCGTCTCATGATCCCCCCGGCGGGCACAGATCACCAGACGCAGCTGACGCGCCAGGGTGGTCGGCAGCGCCTCGAGCGCGTCGAGCAGAAAGTAAAAGCCCTTGTCGCGCCGCATATAGCCCAGATAGCCCAGCGTGAGGACGCCGCTTTCGGGCAGGATCGTCTCCTTGGCCCGGGTTTCGGCGAATTTCTCGGCATGTTTGGTGCCGATATAGCTGGTCCTGAGCAGCGCCGGATCGATCCCGAACTTGGCCGCGACAACGCCGACGCGGTCGGACACGCACAGCACCTGATCGCAATGGGTGTTGATGAGATCGGTGAAGGTTTCGCGCCGCCGCTTGAAGTTCAGAAAGGTCGGCTCCACCCGCGTCAGAAGACCCACCTGCATGTTCGGCATCGGCGCCTGGGCCGGGGCCATCGCCTTGCGGCCCCGTCGCGATAGACGCATATAGGCCCCAACCGAGCGGCGCGCGATGCGCAAGGCAGGCATGAAGGCCTTGTCGAAGGTGCGCGTGCCCGGACGGATGCCGTTTTTCTTGAGATTGAAGGCCACCGCATTGGCCAGCCGCACGATACGCTCATCGACCTTGTGCAGCAGGCAGCTTTCGCATTTCCGGCCGCCATCGAAGTCAAGGCAGTTTTCCGCCTCCTGGAACCACAGGTTCACCTGGGGGCAAACCGGGTAATAATTGTGCAGCGACAGGATGACGCGGGTTTCTGGAAACCGCTCTTTCAGCTTGAGCACCGTGGCGGGCAGACCTTCGAGATTGTTGAAATGGATGACGTCGAAAGGCCCGTGAGTTTCGATGAAATCGCAGAAGGTCTCAACCGTCGCGGGATGGTCGATCTGGGTCTCGTTGCCAAAGGAATGATGCGCCGGTGACAGGACGCCGGAATTGACGATCTCGAAACGCCGCTCGCGGTCCTCTGTGGGGCCATGGCGCACCTTTTCCCAACGCGGCTCGTTGGAGAAGAGATCGTATGAGATCCCCGAGGAGAGAAACAACGCCTCGACATCCGGCTGGCCCTCCAGCGATGCGAGCACGTTTTTCTGATAGACCGAGACGCCGCCACCCCGGTTCTCGTCATCCAGATAATCGACCCAGTTGTAGAACAGGATTTTCATGCCGCGCAGACCCCTTTGGCCGAAGATGGGCAAAAAGTGAATTCAGGCAGACAAATGTGCATAAGGTCTCCGGGTGCGTTTCCTCTTGGCATGGCACGTCAAGTGACGGCAGGCCTCAATCGTTCAGAATGTCTTTGTGGTATCGGTGCAAGAGGATCAAGCCCAAACACATTGTCACGATGGCAATGCTATAGACGTAAAGCGTTGAAACATAACCGGCATCGTAAGTCGGATAGAACCCGCGGCGCATCATGCCCACGATATGGACCAGCGGGTTCCACCACAGGAAGTCCTGCGCGAAGCGGGGCGCCTGATCGAAGGTGAAGAAAATGCAGGATGCAATGAAGAGAGGTCTGTTGATCACCGTCCAGATCACGCCCCAGATCGGGAAGGTCGCGCCCAGATAGCAGTTCAGGCACCCGATCCCCAGGCCAAGGGCGGCCGACATGGCCAGGGCCTGGGCCAGCGACATCACGTCGATGATGCTGCGGGTGTCGTAGACGATGATGATCCCGGTAAATACGATATACATGATCATCAGGTTGGTCAGCGCGTTCAGCATGAAGCGGGCGATGATGGAATCGACATAAGTTACGCCGGGATAGGCGAGAAGCGGCTTGGAAAAGCCGATCGCGGCCCCGGTCTTGCCCGCCACCTGCTGATAGAAGGAGAACGGCAGATATCCGGTCGCATAAAAGAGCGGGAAATTCGTGCCGAGCCCGGGAGATTTCAGAACCAGGCTGAACACGATCGTCAGCAATCCGATGGCTGCGACAGGCTCCAGCACGGCCCAGATATAGCCGCCTGGCGAGCGGCCATAGGTGGTCGACATCTCGCGCAGCATCAGGGCCATCACGGTACGCCACGTTCTCAGACGGCGGGCGCGGAGCTTCGGGGTGGCGGACATGTGTCTTGAGCGATCCACTCTTGAACTGGATTTGCCTTCAAATCATCTGTAGGACGTAAGTCATCTGTCCTAACGTTGCTTTATTTCAAGGAATTCAAGTTGGCGCAACCAAAGCCCACCGCTCCCTCAGAGCAATCCGCTGACTTGGATCGAGAGCGCGACACCCCTCAGACCGGAGCGGAGGCGGATAAGCCTGCCAAGGGCAATGACAAACCCGCCCAGGGGGATGCGGCTGCCGCGGGCAAATCCGATGGGCAAAATCCGGCCAAACCGGCGGGCCAGGGGGGCGGCCAGAACAAGCCGCAAGGTCAGGGCCAGGGCGGCGGAGGCAACCCGCAAAAGGGTCAGTGGAAGCAGAAAAACCAAGGCCAGGGCGGTCAGGGCCAAAACGGGGGCCAAAACGCTCAAGGTCCGCAGGGCGGACAAAAGGGCCAGGGTCCGCAGGGTGGACAAAAGGGTCAGGGCCAACAAGGCAATCAGGGTCAGGGTCAGGGTCAGGGTCAGGGTCAGGGTCAGCACGGTGGCCAGAAGCCCCAGGGGCAAGGCCAGGGCGGGCAAGGCGGTCAGCAGAACAAAGGCCAGGGACAGGGGCAGCAGGGTCCGCAAGGCGGTCAGAAACCCCAGGGACAGCAGGGCGGTCAGAGGCCGCACGGCCAAGGCCAAGGGCAGGGACATGGTCAAGGCCAGGGGGGCCAGAACCAGCAACACCGGCCGCAAGGACAGAACGCGCCCCATCAGCCGCAGGGACAGCGCCAGCCACAACCGCAGCAGGCCGCCCAGCAGCAGGTTCTGCAGCCGCATGTGGATGCGGTCGCCGGCCCGGCCCGCACACGGGGCCGCCATTGGGGCATCATCCTCAGCTTCCTGCTGCTTGTTTTCGCACCCGCAACGGCGACCGGCGTCTATCTCTATGGCTGGGCAGCGGATCAATACGCTTCGAAAATGGGCTTTTCGGTCCGGCGTGAAGATGCCGGCTCCGCGATGGAGCTTTTCGGCGGCATCACCGATCTGAGCGGGTCAAGCTCGACCGACACCGATATCCTTTACGAATATATCCAGAGCCAGGAACTGGTGCGCGCGATCGACACGCGGCTGGATCTCAGGACCATCTATTCGAAGCCGGAAAACGATCCGGTCTTCAGCTTCGACCCCGAAGAGGCGATCGAGGATCTGGTCGATTACTGGGGCCGGATGGTGCGCATCTTCTACGATGCCAGTACCGGTCTGATCGAATTGCGGGTCCATGCCTTCACACCGCAGGATTCCCAAGACATCGCCCAGGCGATCTTTGACGAGAGCTCGGCCATGATCAACCAGATCTCGGCCATCGCGCGGGAGGACACGATCCGCTATGCCCGCGAAGAGCTTGACGTGGCCGTGGAACGGCTCAAACAGGCGCGCGAGCGGATCACCGAATTCCGGTCCCGCACCCAGATCGTCGATCCGTCGGCGGATGTGCAGGGGCAGGTCGGGTTGCTCAACACGCTTCAGCAACAGCTTGCCGAAGCCCTGATCGAACTGGATCTGATCAGCGAAACCGCCCGGTCGGGCGATCCCCGGATCGGCCAGGCCGAACGTCGCATCGACGTGATCCAGAAGCGGATCTCGGAGGAGCGTCAGAAATTCGGTGTCGGCGGAGAAGGGCCGGGCGGCGAGGATTACGCCACATTGGTGGCCGAGTTCGAGCGGCTCACCGTGGATCGCGAATTCGCCGAGCAGGCCTATACCGCCGCTTTGTCGGCCTATGACGCGGCCCTTGCCGAAGCGCGCCGGAAAAGCCGGTATCTTGCGGCCTATGTCCGGCCGACCCTGGCCGAGACCGCGGAATATCCCGAACGGGAGATCCTTTTGGGCCTGACAACCGCATTCCTGCTGATGGCCTGGGCGATCCTGATCCTGATCTATTACTCCATCCGGGACAGGCGCTGACGGAAGGGCCGCGCGATGATCCGTCTGGAGAACCTTTGCAAGACCTACTACGTGCAGGGCGAAGAAAAGGTCGTGGCCGACAATATCAATACGGTCTTTCCCACCGGTCTTTCCGTGGCCCTTCTGGGGCGCAACGGCGCGGGGAAATCCAGTCTGCTTCGGATGATCGCCGGCACGATGAACCAGTCATCGGGAGAGATCATCTCTGACGGCACGATCTCCTGGCCGGTGGGGTTTGCCGGCAGTTTTCACGGCGAGCTGACCGGCGCCCAGAACACGCGGTTCATCGCGCGGGTCTACGGGGTGGATACCGACGAGCTGGTGGCCTTTGCCGAGGATTTCGCCGAGCTGGGCAAGCATTTCCATCTGCCATTCCGGACCTATTCGTCGGGCATGCGCTCGCGTCTGGCTTTCGGAGTGTCGATGGGCATCCGCTTTGACACCTATCTCGTGGACGAGGTGACAAGTGTGGGCGACGCCGCCTTTCAGAAGAAAAGCAGCCAGGTCTTTCGGGAACGGCTGCGCGACAGCGGCGCGATCGTGGTCTCTCACAGCATGGCGCTTTTGCGCAATCTCTGCGAGGTGGGTGCGGTTCTGGAGGACGGCAACCTCGTCTATTACGAGGATCTCGAAGCCGCCATCCAGCATCATCTGCGCAATATGGAATTCCGCACCGGCAGCTAACCCGCCTGAGGCGCTCTGGATCAGGGCTCAGCCCTGCAAGGATGCGATACCGTCCTGAGCGGATAACGCTAAGCCATGAAAAAAGCCCCTCCCGGATGGAAGGGGCTTTTTCGATTGTCTGAACGACTGTCTTAGAAGACGTCGATGTCGTTGAGGAACACGCCCGAGTTGCTGATGCCCGCAACGGTCATGACATCGCCCCCGAAGGTGAAGAAGGAGTCGGTGCCATCGGTCGACCAGTGATCGGCGATCACCTGTGCCGCGGTCTTGGCGCCGCCACCCCAGAGGGTGTTGTTGAAGGACAGCGTGTCGACATTGTCGGCAAAGTCGTCCACGAGCGCCCGGAAGTCGCCCGAGTTGAACACGAACGTGTCCGCCCCGCCGCCGCCTTCCATCGTATCGTTGCCCATGCCGCCATCCAGCGTGTCGTTGCCGCCGCCGCCACGGACAAGGTCCTGGCCGCCGCCACCGTTCAGCGTATCGTTGCCCTGACCGCCGCCCAGCGTGTCTGCGCCGCTGCCGCCGAAGATCAGGTCATTGCCGCTGCCGGTGCCGCCGCTGATATTGTCCGCGCCGTTGCCGCCGCTCAGCGTGTCGTTGCCACCGCCACCGTCCAGGGTGTCGTTGCTGGCCCCGCCGGAGATGCTGTCCTCTCCGCTGCCGCCGACAAGCAGGTCGCGACCGTCACCGCCGGCCAGCGTGTCGTTGCCTTCGCCACCGCGCAGGGTGTCGGCACCGGCACCGTTGCCGCCCGCCAGATCGTCGTCGCCGGTACCACCCACGAGGGAGTCGTTACCGCTGCCGCCGTCCATCTGGTCCTGGCCACTGCCACCATCCATGGTGTCGTCGCCCAGGCCGCCGTTCATGGTGTCGCCACCGCCGCCGCCGGACATGCTGTCATCGCCGCCGCCGCCGTTCATGACGTCGCCAAAGCCGTCGGATCCGCCATCCATGGTGTCGTTACCCAGACCGCCCTGCAGAACGTCCCGGTCATCGCCACCGCGCAGGATGTCGTTTCCGTCATTGCCTGTCAGCGTGTCACGGCCGGTGCCGCCATCCAGCGTGTCGTCGCCATTGGCGCCCACGATGGAATCGTTACCGGCTTCACCTTCGATGCTGTCGGCAGCGCTCGACGACGGCGTGGCATCATCACCGTAGATGATGTCAGAGCCACCGCCGCCCAGGATCGTGTCGCTGCCGCTGTTGCCGTTGATGGTGTCAGAGCCATTGGCCGCCACGATGCTGTCGCTGCCCGACCCGCCATTGATGCTGTCGCCCACACCCGAGGCCGGGGTGGAATCGTCACCAAAGATCGTATCGTTGCCCGACCCGCCCAGAAGCGTCTGGCCGTTCAGACCGCCGATCAGCAGGTCGTTTCCGTTGCCGCCAAAGGCGTAGTCACCGGAATTCCCGCCAGCGACGAGCGTGTCGTTGCCGTCCCCGCCGCGCAGGCTGTCGATACCCGATCCGCCGACCAGGCTGTCATCGCCATCGCCGCCTTCAAGCGTGTCGTT
The DNA here is from genome assembly GCF_004216475.1 of Thalassococcus sp. S3. GTDB lineage: Bacteria > Pseudomonadota > Alphaproteobacteria > Rhodobacterales > Rhodobacteraceae. Next base: position 24,107 of record NZ_CP022305.1, read on the forward strand.
GCCGGCCCCGCCGAGCAGGGTGTCGTTGCCGCCGCCACCATCGATATCGTCATTGCCATCGCCACCATCGACGTTGTCATTGCCAAGATTGGCCACGATCGTGTCGTTGTCGCTGTTGCCGTTGATGGTATCGGAGCCGTTGGCGCCCACGATGCTGTCATCGCCCGACCCGCCATTGATGCTGTCGCCCACACCCGAGGCCGGGGTGGAATCGTCACCAAAGATCGTATCGTTGCCCGACCCGCCCAGCAGCGTCTGGCTGTTCAGACCGCCGGAAATCAGGTCGTTGCCATCTCCGCCGGAGGCATAGTCCCCCGTGCTTCCGCCGCTTTCCAGCGTGTCGTTGCCGGCCCCGCCGATCAGGCTGTCGACACCCGATCCGCCGACCAGGCTGTCATCGCCATCGCCGCCATTCAGCGTGTCGTTGCCACTGTCGCCCTGCAGGCTGTCATTGCCGTTCTCACCCAGGATAAAGTCGGACCCGGAGCCACCGATCAGCGTATCATCGCCGCCGCCGCCCTTGATCGTATCCTGACCGCCCAGACCGTTGATAACGTTGGACGCCGTCGCCGCGGTTGAGATCAGACTGTTGCTCAGGCTGTTGCCGGTGATCCCGGCGCCATTGTCGACGATGACATTTTCGAGGTTCAGAAGCTGATCGCGATTGCTGCCGCCAAACAGGATACGCTCGGCATCGAGGTTCACGACCCAGGCGCTGTCGATAGAGGTATTGTCCCAACGGAACGTATCGGTATCGGTGCCGCCATCAAAGATCGGGGACACGCCAGAACTGGTGCCCGACCCCTTGATCAGAAGGTCGTTGCCAGCATCGCCGCGCAGCGTATCGCTTTCGTTGGCTGTGCCGGCATCAAGCGTGTCGTTGCCGTCGCCGCCGCTGATGGAATCGTCCCCGGTGCCGCCGACAAGGCTGTCATTGCCGTCGCCGCCGATGATCGTATCGGCCAAGCCGCCGCCGTTCAGCGTGTCGTTGCCGCCGGCCCCTTTGAGAAGATCCTCGCCGGAATTGCCGTTCAGGATATTGTTTGCATCGTTGCCGAAGATCGTGTCGTTGCCGCCGCCGGTATTGGCGTTTTCGATCACGGTGCCCACCGCCAGCGTCATGTTCCCGATCAGGCCACCGACATTCGAGATCGACCCTGTGGTGCTCGACGCGGAGGCCACGGTGAGGTTGATCAACTGATCGTCGTTATAGTTCGAGAAGTCGATCGTATCGATGCCGCCGCCGTCAACGATCGAGAAGGCGTTGGTATCGGCAAAGCCGGCCAGACCGGCATAGGCCTCGGACACGGCATTGGTGATATTGGTGCCCACGCCATAGATCGTGTTGCCGGAAAAGGCATTGTTGACGCCGAAATCGTTCGAGCCGTAATCCTGGCTGCCATACAGTCCTTCCAGCGCGAGCCAGTCCACCGCCATCGGGCTGACCAGCTGTGCATAGCTGGCAGTGATGTCGGTGTTCTGCGTCTGGCTCCAGTATGACATCATGGTCTGCTGCCAGCTGTCATTGGTCCATTGCGCGTCATTGCCATAGGTCGGCGAGCCGGACCCGGCATTGTAAAGACCCTGGTGTCCCAGACCCAGCGCGTGGCCGATCTCGTGCAGGGCGGTCTGGAAGGTATAGCCGTTGGTGCCCCCGATATTCGAGCTGCCGCCCGACCAGTTCGAGGCGATGTTGATCACCGCGTGGTCGATCGGACCGCCGGTGGCGGACCCGAAATATTCAGGCGCCTCGAAGGCCCGGCCGGATACGTTGTCGATGAAGAAGAAATCGACAAAGCCCGAGGTCGAGGTCGTCTCGACGAAGTTGATGCCCAGCACCTCTTCGTAGACGTCGAAGGCGGCCCGGACGATATCGGCCCGTGCGGCCGAGATACCGTTGGTGTCGGTATAGGTTCCGAAATAGGTGTCAACGCCGCTGGAGGTGGTTCCGCTCACATTATAATAGAGCACACCGGAATTGGCGCCCGTTCCGCTGTTGGAGACGTTGAAATACTGACGCGACAGGCCCCCGAAATCGGCCCAGAAGCCATCGGTCAGATAATCGGCGAGCGTCTGCAGGGTGCCGTCAACCGTCGGTGCGCTGGTGGTGGTGCCGCCGGTGCCCGCCTCGGACGAGCTGCTGGCACAGAAGTGACAGGCGCAGCCCGCGAATTCCTCGCCGGACGAGTAGGAGACCGTCTCGACCGCGCCGCCCATTTCGGCACCGCCGGCCTGGCTGGCAAAGTCGAGCGTGACCGGCGCCTGGCTGACGGTGGCCGGTGCGATCTGCATACCGGTCGGCGCCTCGGGCATACCGCCGATCAGGGTGCTGCCCCAATCACCGCCTTCGTCCGTCTCTTCCGGCCCTGCGTCAGGGCTGGCCAGGGCAAAAAGCGGCGTTCCAACATCGGAACCCTGCTGGATTTCCGCGCTGGGAGCTTCTGATTTGGGTGCGTCGTCGGATGTTTCACTGACTGGGTCAACGACAGAAAAATCCACTGTCAGCCCAGGGTTAAAAGCCTTAGTCATCAAGCAATTTCCTTATATAAACAGGCACTTATAACCTAAAGTGTCTTCACTACTAAATGTTGTCGGTCAGGCGCAAAGCTCACAAAAAAATGATTGCCAGACCGACAACCCCCACAATCACGATAGCAGAGCTTCTCCGACGATGGCAATATTCTTGCGATATTCCGCCCGCATTCTTTTCTCAACAAAACAAAGTTCCCCGTGAGATGACATCATCCGATACCCCCTCCCAAGCGCAAAACCCGCGCTTCCGCGCCATCCGCTACGCCACGCCCGAAGCCGCGCTGGCGCAATCGGTGATGCTGACGCTCAAAGCGCCGGCTTTCGCCAATCTCCGCTTCGGTCACTGGGCCCGGATTCTGGTGGGGCAGGTCAATCGGGGGCAGTACCTGATCCTGCTTGAAAACGATCGGCCCGTGGGCTTCGGCGGCTGGTTTCTGGCCCGCGAGCGCGATGCCGAAGCCTGGCTGACAGAGGATCGCGATATCCCCGTGGCCCCTCCGGAAGAGGCCGATTGCGCCATCGTGAACGCGTTTCTTGCCCCATCCCGCGAGGCCACCCAGGCCCTGCGCGACGCGATGCTGGCCGAGGGCCGGCCCTATGGCACGATCTACGGCAAGCGGGTGCTGGCGGATGGCCGCAAGCGGCTTGTCCGGCTGGCCAATTCGCGGCGCGCCCGCTGATCCGGCGGGCGGGCGGAAAAGTCCGGAATACCGCCATGGTCCGAAATCGGCATCTTCGTTTAGACAGAACGGTGTCTATGCTCTAATGGAGGGGCGGGCGGTGCATGTGCGCCATCGGCCCGAAATCTCTTTTCTCCGTCGGCGCCGACCGGCGGGTTTTGACTGTGTGCAGGGTTTTACGCGTATCCATGGACATCACTGAAACCGCTTTGCCTGGGGTCTTTGTGCTGACGCCCCGGCGTTTTGGCGACGCCCGCGGGTTTTTTGCCGAGACCTATAATCGCCGCACCCTGACCGGCCTGGGAATCACGACGGAGTTCGTGCAGGACAATCATTCGCTGTCCGCCGAGGCCGGCACCATCCGCGGGCTGCATTTTCAGGCCCCGCCCGCCGCCCAGGCCAAGCTGGTACGCTGCGGGCGCGGGGCGCTTTGGGACGTGGCCGTCGATATCCGGCGCGGCAGCCCGGCCTATGGCCGCTGGATCGGGGTCGAGCTGAGCGCCGAGAACGGGCGCCAGCTTCTCGTCCCGGCCGGCTGCGCGCATGGGTTCGTCACCCGCGCGCCTGAGACGGAGATCGTCTATAAATGCTCTGACTATTACGCGCCCGACACCGAAGGCGCCATCGTCTGGAACGATCCCGATCTGGGGATCGACTGGGAGCTGGGAGACCGGGCGCCCATCCTGTCGGAGAAAGACGCAGCCGCCCCGCGCCTGGCCACCTTCGACACGCCGTTCACATGGGCCGCGCCATGAAGCTGCTGGTGACCGGAGGGGCGGGGTTCATCGGATCGGCCGTGGTCCGCCAGGCCATTGCCGCGGGCCATGACGTGATCAACCTCGATGCGCTGACCTATGCGGCCTGTCTGGAAAACGTGGCCGGCGTGGCGGATCATCCGCGATATCATTTCGAAAGGGCCGATATCCGGGACCGGGCCGCTCTGGACCGGATCCTGGCGCAGCACCGGCCCGATGCGGTGATGCATCTGGCGGCGGAATCCCATGTGGACCGCTCCATAGACGGGCCCGGCACCTTCATCGAAACCAACGTGCTGGGCACCTTCCATCTGCTCGAAGCCGCGCGGGCCTATTGGACGGGGCAGGGCCGGCCCGGGGCGTTCCGCTTCCATCACATCTCCACCGACGAGGTCTTCGGCTCCCTGGGCCCCGATCCCAAGACGGACGGGCAATTCACCGAGAGCACGCCATATGATCCACGCTCTCCCTATTCGGCATCGAAGGCCGGGTCGGATCATCTGGTGCGGGCCTGGCACGAAACCTACGGCCTGCCCGTCGTGCTGACCAATTGCTCGAACAATTACGGCCCCTATCACTTTCCTGAAAAGCTGATCCCCGTGGTGATCCTGAATGCGATTTCCGGTCAGCCGATCCCGGTCTATGGCGTGGGAGAGAATGTGCGCGACTGGCTTTATGTCGAAGATCACGCCGACGCGCTGCTGACCGTGATCGGCCGGGGGCAGGTGGGGCGCAGCTACAATATCGGCGGTGAAAACGAGGTGCGCAATATCGACCTGGTGCGGATGATCTGCGCGATCCTCGACCGGGTGCGCCCGCAAGACCGGCCCTATGCCGACCAGATCGCATTCGTCACCGACCGCCCCGGCCACGATCTGCGATACGCGATTGAGCCCACCCGCATCCGGGAGGAGCTGGGCTGGCGGCCTTCGGTCACCCTGCAGGACGGGCTTGAGCGGACCGTGACCTGGTATCTGGCCAACGAGGATTGGTGGCAGCCGCTTCTGAACCGGCAGGGCGTGGGCCAGCGTCTGGGCACGGGCTGAGGGACGGGGATGGCAAACAGATCCTCCGTATCAGAGCCATGAAAGCGCTTGTCTTCGGACAGACCGGGCAGGTGGCCCTGGAACTGGCCCGCCGCTGCCCCGCGGATGTCGAGGCCGTCTTTCTCGACCGGGCCGCCGCCGATCTGAGCGATCCGGCGCAATGCGCGGAGATCGTCGCGACCTGCGAGGCCGATGTCATCCTCAACGCAGCCGCCTATACCGCCGTGGACCGGGCCGAGGAGGAAGAGGCGCAGGCCCTCTGCGTCAACGGCACCAGCCCCACCGCGATGGCCGAGGCGGCGGCAAGGCGCGGTCTTCCGCTTTTGCATGTCTCGACCGATTATGTCTTCGATGGCAGCGGCACCATGCCCTGGCACCCCGATCAGCCCCTCTCCCCGCTCAACGCCTATGGGCGGTCCAAAGCAGCGGGGGAGGCCGGGCTGCGCCGGGCCGGCGGACGGGCCGCGATCCTGCGCACCTCCTGGGTGTTTTCCGCCTATGGGGCGAATTTCGTGAAAACCATGCTGCGCCTGGCCAAAACACGCGATGTGCTGTCGGTCGTCGACGACCAGATCGGCGGGCCGACCGCCGCCGGCGACATCGCCGATACCTTGTGGCGCATGGCCGCCGGATATGTCGCAAACCCGGACAGGCCCGGCGGGATCTACCATTTCTCCGGCGCCCCGGATGTCAGCTGGGCCGCCTTCGCGCGGGAGATCTTTGCCCAGGTCGGGTGCGAAACCGTGGTACAAGGGATCCCCGGCGCCGATTATCCCACCGCCGCGGCCCGGCCCGGCAATTCCCGGCTGGACTGCACCGGCCTGGCGGCGGATTTCGGCATCGCGCGGCCCGATTGGCGCCGTAGCCTGACACATGTTCTGAACGATTTACGGGGAGGCATGACATGACCCAGCGCAAGGGCATCATCCTGGCCGGAGGCTCCGGCACCCGGCTTTATCCGATCACCCGCGGCCTGTCGAAACAGCTTTTGCCGATCTACGACAAGCCGATGATCTATTACCCGCTCAGCGTGCTGATGCTGGCCCGGATCCGCGACATCGCGATCATCACCACACCCGAAGACCAGGATCAGTTCCGCCGTCTTCTGGGCGATGGCAGCCAATGGGGCCTGTCTTTTGAGTATATCACCCAGGCCTCGCCGGATGGCCTGGCCCAGGCCTATCTGCTGGCGGAGGCATTTCTGGACGGGGCGCCCTCGGCCATGGTTCTGGGGGACAACATCTTCTTCGGTCATGGCCTGCCCCTGCTTCTGGACGCCGCCGACAAACAGCCCCGGGGCGGAACCGTCTTTGGCTATCAGGTGCGCGATCCCGAACGCTATGGCGTTCTGGGCTTTGATGCGGCGGGACAGGTCCGGTCGATCATCGAAAAACCCCAGACGCCCGCATCGAATTACGCCGTCACCGGGCTTTACTTCCTCGATGGCAGCGCCCCCGAACGCGCGCGGGCCGTGGCACCCTCGGACCGGGGCGAGCTTGAGATCACATCCCTTCTCGAGATGTATCTCGGTGAGGGTCTTTTGCAGGTGGAACGGATGGGGCGCGGCTATGCCTGGCTCGATACCGGCACCCATGCCAGCCTGCTGGATGCGGGCAATTTCGTGCGCACCCTGCAAGAGCGCCAAGGTCTGCAGACAGGCTGCCCCGAAGAGATCGCCTTTCAGCAGGGCTGGATCGGGGCCGAGGATCTGCGCCGGATCGCCGACGGGCTGCGCGACGGGGAGTACCGCAACTACCTGCAGCGATTGCTGCAGGCCTGAAGGTTCAATCAGCAGCCGCGTGAGGAAAAGGCGAGGCCCAGAGCCGAATACCGCTCATGCGTGTCGCGGTCGGGGAAGGGCAGCCGGTTGACCGATCCCGGCGGCAACGGCCGGCCCGTGTCGGGAAAGGCCGCCTCGTCCTGTGGCGTGATCAAGGCTTCCAGCTGGCGCAGCTCTTCGGCGATTTCCGCACACGTCATATCGGCGATCTCTTTTTTCGGACGCTCCGAACTGGCCATGGTGACGGTCTCCTGGGCGGATTGACTGTTCTGATGGGCTTGCGGGCGGGGCGATATCTCCTGACAGGCGCCGCCCAAAAGCAAACACACCATGCAAAGCGCTGCCGTTTTCATACCCTGACCCTACCGTTCAAACCAAATTGTCTGTCTGTTTAGGTCAGATTGCCCGACCCGCAAAGAGGGCGAAATGATCGACCGCATTTTCGTGTAGAATGAAGATTATGGTAAAAATTGACGATCTCTCTTCGAAAGCTGATGAAAAACCCGGATGCCGAAAGCCGGGAAATCGCGGTTGCATTGGCCAATATTGCATCACCTCCCGCCAGATCGTAAAGCTGCGTCACTTTTCCAGGATGCAGGGTGTTCTCTTTGCTGGTTGCCGCGTCTATAACGAACCGTGTTCGTTTGATTTTAAGGTGGCGTAGATGATCCCCGTCATCTCTTGTTTGTTGATTGCCCAGGTCCGCGTCACCACAGAAATTACCAGGTCCAGACCTTCAACACCCGGGTGACAATGGCCGTCTTTGCTAAGAAAAATAGAACAAAATCAAAGCGTCAGACCGAGGATCTGACGCGTTTCGAGGAACTGGCCAAATTGCAGCAGGTCATCCTTGAACAAAAAGCCGAAATCATGCGCCTGTCGGCCCAGCAGGCCAGTACGGCGACCGATACCGAACTTGAAACGCTGCGCAGCACGCTGGAAGACAGCCGCGCCAAAGTGGCCGCTTTGAAAGAAGCGCAGGACGTGCTCCGCGACGCCGTTATCGAGAAGGAACGCCAGCGCTTTTCGCTGGAAATGGAGGTGCAGACCCTTCTGAGCGAGCGGGAGCGCCGGCAATGGATGCGGATGCATCCGGACGAATCGCGCTCTCCCGAAGAGCTGTTCAAGGAAGTGACCGAGCTGACCGTCCTGCTTCAGGATCAGGAGATCGAACTGAACCGGCGCGACCGCGAGATCGGGCGCCTCAAGCATGACATGTCCGCTCCGGCCAGCCTGGACAGCACGCAGGTCATGCGGCTGATCGAACCGCTGATCCTGGAATACCGCGCCCTGACCAGCCAGCTCATGGCCGAGCGTGACCGGGCTCTGCTCCAGATAAGCGCCGTTGCGGATATTCCCCAAAATCAAGACTGATCCGATTTCATGACCTCTCTGAGTTTAGAACATATACAGGCGCCGCGTTATGCCGCCCTGGCCCGGCCGACGCTGGGTTATGTCTTTCTGATCAGCTGCGGGCTGACCGGAGACCTGGTGCTTCAGCAGCTTCTCAACCGCCTGTCGGGGGTTTGTATCCGTGGCGAGAACGATGGCCTTCTGACACAGCTTGTCGAAGGATGGAGCGCCGAAGCGCAGTCGCGTCAGGCCCGCCTGGCAGCGCTTTTGCCGGATCAGGCCAAGACCCTTGGCCAGGAGCTGCACGCCTCCGATGCGCTGGGGCGCGAATTGGCGGAAAGCTTTGCCGCCAGCGTCCTGGCACCGCCCGAAGGCACGCGGCTCTGCGGATTTCGGGAAATCCGCTATCTGGCCCCGGACCTGGATCTGGAAAGCCATATCGCATTTCTGCAGGCCTTCTTTCCGCAGGCGCGGTTCGTGTTCTGCCTGCGGGATCCGGAAAAGACCGCCCGGACCGGCTGGTGGGCCAACCACCGCCCGGAAGACCTGGTCCCGAAACTGGCCGCCGCGCAGGCCCGCTTTGCCGATTGCGCCCGGCGCCGGCCTGATCGCAGCATCCTGATCGACTATGATGCGTACCGGGCAGAGGCCGCCGCGCTGCGCCCGCTCCACGACCTTCTGGGCCTGCCCTTCGACGCAGCAGAGCTGGGCGCCTGGCTGGCCGACCACGCACCGGAGGATCTCTGATGAACGCCCAGCCGGGATCCGCCCCCCTGCCCGTCCCGCCGGCCGCCACCCGGCCCGGACTGGTTCTGATACATGACGGCATCGATCCGGCCGTCTTGCACAACGCGGCGGCAGAGGCCGGCGATGTGGCCCTGTTACCCCTCAACCGGGCCTTTCTGAAAGCCTTGCAACAGACCTGGTCCGCCCTGTGCGGCGAGGGCGCATTGCAGGGCCACCGTACGGGGATCGGATCAGACGATAACCCCGGCCACCCCTGGTACGGTGTGACCGAGATGGAGCCGGACCACTTCGTCACCGGCTGCAACCGGATCCTGACCCGTCACCTGCTGCCACAGGCGCCGACGGCCTGGCAACTGGGTCTGCTCGATCAGCCCTTCTGGTCGGAGGCGGATGCGATCGGTTTCGCGGATTTCATCCTGTCGATCTGCCCCGATATCCGGCTGGTGGCCGCCATCGCCCCGGTCGAGGAGGCCGCCCAGAGGTTCGCGGCACGGAATGACTGGGATCTGGATGTCGCCAAAACAACCGTTCTCTCGCTTCAGGATCATGCACGCGCCCTTTTCGCCGCGCATCCCGATCATGTGCGGCTTCTCGATCTGGGCAGCGACCAACCGCTTTCCCAGGGGCTCGCGGATATTCTGGGAGAGGCGTCATGACCGAGTTGCGCACGCTCGACATTATCGAAAACACCCTGGGGTTCGATGCGGACTGGTACAGCCACACCTTCCCCGATGCCGCGATCCTGGGCATGGATGCGCGCCGGCATTACGCCGCCTTCGGCTATTTTCTGGGCCGCGGCATTTCGGCCAGTATCGCGGATCTGTCGAACCAGCCGGCGGTGATGACCGCCCTGTCCCGGCGCCCGCGGATCTCTTACTGCACGCCGATCATGAACCGCCCCGACGATATCCGCGGCACGCTGCAGGCCAATCTTGACGCCAACCGCCCCCTTTCGGATCTGGTCGAGTTCATCATCGTCTTCATGGACAACGACACCGAAACCCATGATTGGGTGCGCGCCACCTTCCCGGACGAGATCGCGTCGGGCTATCTGCGCCTGGTGGTGGAGCCGCCGCTTGATGGCTGGCATTTCGGCAAGGCCAAGAACCGGCACCGGAATTATGCGATCGGCAGCCTTTATTCTTCGGTCGATGGCGACAATTTCGTCACGCTGGAGGAAACCCAGCAGCTTCTGGAGCTGATGGACGCCTATCCGGACGGGTTCCTCTTTCACCATTTCACCGGGAATTGGGGCGACGGATCGAGCGGCCGGATTACGGTGCCGATGGAGATCTATCGCCGGATTGGCTATGACGAGAACTTCATGCCGCGCCAGTTCGACGAGATGGATGTGTTGCTGAGCGCCATGATCGCCCATCCCGAAATGCCGCTGATCCGGCTGGAGGGCAAGAACCACGGTTTCGGATCCAAGCGGTCCAAGGAATTCTTCCAGACCGCCAAGGTCCGCAACCCGATTGTCGATATCGGGCCCGTCGAACGGCAATTGCCGCTCAATCCCAAGACCGAAGGCTATGTCCAGGACGATCATTCGATGGAGGCGATGACCGCTTTCAACCAGGGCGTGAGCTTTCTCAAGAACGCCCGCAACGCCAAGCAGCGCAACCAGTATCTGCGCCTGGCGATCGAAGGACGGCACAAGGTGGTCGATACCGTGCCGCGGGAAAAGATCCTCGGCACACTCTTTCACAGCACCGGCTATCCCGATCCGGCCAGCCTGGAGATCGGGCCCGACGATGTCTGCGTCTTCAGCTGCATGAAGAATGACGAAAACTTCCTGGTGCCCTTCTACGAACATTACAAGGCACTTGGCATAAAGCATTTCTTCATCGTCGATGACGGGTCCGACATTCCGATCTCCGAAAGCCTGCCGCACCCGGACGTGCATGTGCTGCGCCCCAAGGTGGGCTCGTTCCTCACCGCCAAGGGCATGTGGATGGAAGGCATGATGAAGGGGTATCTGCAGGAAGGCCAATGGGCCCTGACGCTGGATGCCGACGAATTCATGGATCTGCCGGCCGGATATGACAGCTTCCCGGATCTGACCCGGGTCCTGCGCGCCCGGGGTCAGGAGACGATGCCGGCCCTTCTGATCGATCTGGTGCCCGACCCGAATGTAAGCCCCGAAGCGCTGGAGCGCGTGGAAACAGACTTTCTCGATGTCTTTTCGCATCATGTCTGGATCGACACGCCCATCGACGACACCTATCGGGACTTCGATCCGATCCGCTGGGGATTTGGGCCGTTCGCGCAGATTTCATGGCAGCTCGACACCCGCTATCATGCGTTCCAGACCCTCGACAGCCTGCGCAAGATCCCCCTGATCCAGTGGCGGACCGGACGGCATATCAACCAGGGGTTCCACACGCTGCATTACAGCGACGACACGCCCAATCCCGGCTCGGAGATCTGGGAGACGGACATGGTCCTGCCGATCCGGCATTTCAAACTGCTCAAACTCTTCTCGACCACGGCCCGGGCGCGCATGGCCGCCCAGGTGGCCGCGGCCGACACATCGGCCTATCACGCGCGCACAACCGCCAATATCGCCAAGATTTTCGGGGGTGGCGAAGAACAGATGCAGCGGGTACTTGCCTTGTCCAGCCGGCCTCTGACCGATGATTTGCTCACCAACCTTGACCCACGAACCTTCAAATGATCCACTTTCTCAAATTTCAAAGCCCGGCAGGGAGTCAACAATGACACAAACCCAAAGCACGCCGGTGCCTTTCATCATCTGGACGATGCAACGCACCGGCGGCACAAATCTCAGTCGCAACCTGCTCGAGATGTCACCGTTTCGTGCGGAACAGGAACCGTTCAACCGTCCGCGTGTCTATGGCCATATCATGCAGGCCTGGGAAAAGGACCGCTTCGGCGACGAAGACACCAAAAAGGCCGCCGTGGCCAATGTCGAAAAAGCCGTTCATGACATTCTGGCCAAGAACGAGAACATCAAGCATTGCGTGGAAATGGTGCCCTGGCGCATCAGCTCCAGCCTGGCCAAGGCCTCGGTCGATCAGGATTACAAGAGCCTGTTTCTGATCCGCGAAAACTCGCTGCAGCGGCTGCTGTCGATGGAATATGCCCGCCGCACGAAAGTGTGGGGGCCCAGCCATGAAAAACCCGACGAGGCCACGGATCCGGCTTTCGATGCACCGCTCGACATTGATGCCTTGCTGGAACACGAGACGATGGGGATCACCCGGCTCAACGATTTCTGGAAATCGCTGAAGGCACAGGGTGCCAAACCGCATGTGATTTCGTTCGAGCAGGTCTATGAAGCCGATTTCGAAACCGCCTGCGCGGCGGTATCGGCAACGACGACCTATCTGGGCTTTGACTGCGGCGACGACCAGATTTCCGAGATGACCAGCAAGATGCGCGATGTGGGCAACCAGAATACCCGCAACCGCTATGACCGGTTCGACGGGATCGACGATTTGCGCCGCGCGCTCGAGAAATTGCCCGATTATGTCTTTTTCAAAAGTGACCGCACCGCCATGCTGGAAGGCACCGCATCATGACGCTGCACCTGCATGCGGGGTTTCCCAAGACAGCCACGACAAGCATTCAAAGGCTTTTTGAAAAACACAACGCCGCCCTGCGCGCGCAGGGCCTGTGCTATCCCCTGATCGATGGCGATTTCAAACAGCGCTATCTGAAGGAATTCGATCACAGCCAGTTTCAGACCGCCGACAAGCAGGCCGCGCTGGACAAGAAGATGGCCGATCTGACCCACGCCATCGAGGCAGCCGGATGCGACGATGCAGTCTTGTCCTGCGAAGAGCTGATGAGCTTTACCACCGCCCTGCACCGCCGCCCCAATCTGGAGCGGTTGCGGGATGCGCTGCGAGCGATCGATCCCGATATTCATCTGGTGATCTATGTCCGCAACCCGGTCGATTTCTTCCTGTCCATCGCGCAGGAACGGGTAAAACGGTCCGGCCAATTGTTCGATCCGGCCGGTTTCTCGCCGAATTTCGCCGCCAAGATCGCGCTGTTCGAAGAGATCTTCGAGACCCGCGCGACCGTCCGCGAGATGAACCGCGAAAAGCTCGAAGGCGGCGATATCGTGGCCGATTTCCTGAAGGCCTGCGGCCTCGACCGGATCGACATATCCGGATGGGAGCCCGTGAGCGCCAATGAATCGCTGCCCGCTGAGGTTCTGTTCGTACTGGAAATGTCCCGTCAGCCCCTGACCGCAGGGGCGCCGGTGCCCAATGTGCCTCCGAAACAGGCGGAATTTTTCTGGCGGCGGATCCGCGATCTGGCGCAACAGCATCAGATCGGCACCAAGCCCTTGCTCTACCGCAATATCCGCGACCAGGTTCTGGAAAGCTCTGCCCAGGATATCGAGGCGATGCAGACCCGCTATGGCATCACCTTTGCCAGCGGCAAATGCGCCGAGGCCGACGGCCCCGACGAGACGGTCCCGACCCTCAGCAAGGTCGAGCGGCTGATGGCTGTCGACCGGGAAATCGCCATGGGTCTGTGGGCTGCGGCCACGCAGGGACTGGCGCGGCAATTCCTATCTGAACGAGAAAGACGCAAAGCAGCGGCATCCTGATCGTATTCAGACCAGAAGGGCGGCTTTGCAGGGACGTCCAGCCGCGATTTTGATACCATGGTTTTGTTTTTGAAGCCCACTTTTGAAGGAGACTTAAGATGACACTCACACCCACGGTGACCGAAGAAGAAGCAGCCACCAAGGAACGCCGCGACATTGCGCGCCTGATCGCATGGGGCACATGGCTGACCGAATTCAAGATGTCCAATCCGGACGCCACCGAAGCCGAACGCAAGGCCTCCTGGGAAGCGGTCCGCAGCGACCGTATGAAAGGGGGCTTCCGGGCTCTGGAATCTCTCGAGCGCGGCAATTTCAAGGTCGTTCCGGCAGAGTAAGCCTCCGGCACAACAGACCGACCTGGATCCACCCGTTGCGTCGACTGATTTTACACGTCGGAACTCACAAGACCGGCACGACGGGCATCCAGGCATTCTGTGCGTAGAGCCGGGCCGCTCTGCGCGACAGAGGCCTCTATTATCCTGACAGCTCGGAGATCTTCAAAACCGATCCCAGGCTGCAAAGCGCCAACGCCCATTTCAATTTCGCGACGGCCCTGGCCCGGTTCAAACCGCATCACCAAAAAAAGCTCGCCACCTTCCGCGACCATCTGCTCGACACCGTGTCGCCGGATGAAACCATTCTGCTGAGCGCCGAGACCATCTATCGGCTGGAAGCCGAGGACAGCCCCGCCAAAGACGCCCTGACCCGCACCGATCATTATCTCGACCGCTTGGCAGAGTGGGCAGAGCCTTTCGAGACCGAAATTGCGCTGTGCTTGCGGCGGCCCGATACGTTCATGGAATCGCTCTATAAAACGATCAGTACCAGCTGGCCCGAGACCTTTTCCTTCGAGACGTTCCTGGCCTCCTATCCCACCCGCTTCGACTATCGCCGGCGGCTCGATGCATTCCGGGCCCGCTTTCGGGTGACCGTCACCCTGTTCGAGGATCTGCAGCCCGGGGTGATCGAGGGGTTCTTTCGTGCCCATGACCTTCCGGCCCCGACCGGGTTCAGCGCCGCGCCGGTCCGGGTGGGGATCGCCCCCGCTGCCGCCCTCTGGCTGATGCGAGCCAAGACCGAAGCCACGCTTTCCAACCAGGCGCGCCGCCGCCGCTGGCTCTTTACCCTGCAGACCGAAACGCAGCCGCTCTTTCACGCCGCGACCCCCGGAACGCTCTGGTCCGGCCCGGAAGCGCGGGATCGCTTTCTGAACGCAGCCCTGGAAAGCGTGCCGGACCTGCGCTTTCCCCCTGCCGGGCCGCTGCCCCCGCCCGCCCGGTGGAGCGATGCGGACCATGCCGCGGCCGAAGCCCGGTTTGCCCATTGGGAAAACCATCACCAGGACTGGCTCGCCGCCCGCGAAGCCGATCGCATCCCCCCGCATCTGTCATCACAGGCACCGGGGCAGGCCTGATCCCGTCCAGGCTAGATCGCGTCGGTCAGCGCCTCGGACCACGGGACCGAGACAGCCGGATCATAAAGCCCCCCTTCCCCGAACCCGCGCGTCAGATATTGGCGATATTCCTCGGCATTGTTCCAATATTGCCCCCGTGCCACTTCCCGATGGGCCTTGGCATCGAATTCGGCGGTATATTTGAAATGGCCGAAGACAAGTGTTTCTTCCGCAAGGCGCACCCCGGCTGCGTAATGCAGGCTGGTTGAAAACCGCATCCAGGGACGGTGCCGGAAAAGCGCCACCTTCTGCACGACGAAGGCTTCGGGCCGGTTGCCCGGCATCAACCTGTGACGCAGGGCGCTGGTGAAGGTGTCGGCATTCGAAAACGGCCCCCGTGCGATCGAGTTGGCCAGAAACGGGGACCGGTCCGCAAAGGGCGCCTCAGAAAAAGGATCGCCCGAGGCCAGGGTCATGTCCGACAGCGGCCCCTGCGGATAGAGATCCAGCATCAGGAGCCGTTGTGCATCGGTCTCGCGGCCCAATGTCCTGACATGCTGTGCAAGGCTGTCCGTTCCGGCGGGCAGGATCGCAAGCTCGTCGGCATCGGCGACCAGCGTCCACAGGCCCGGCCGCAACTGGGCAGCCAGCGTCGTTTTCCATTCGGTGCCCTGGTCGGCATCGCGGAAATCGGTTTCGGCGGAAAAGACGGCCACGTCGGGCTGATCGGCCAGATATTCCAGCGTGCCGTCCTCCGACAGATTGTCGACGACCAGAAAGCTTTCGACACCCAGCCGCCGATAATGGGCCAGGAAATGCGGCAGCATGAACATCTCGTTGCGCATCACGGCCACGACGGCGACCGGCGCCTGAACCAACCGGGCCAGCCGGGCTTCGGAGGTGACAAGGGTCAGGCCGGCATGACCGTGACCGGCCAGTGGTTTGCGCGTCGCCGGCCACAGACGGCGGGGAAACAGGCCCGGCGCGCGGCGCGCCGCGGCGATCCGGGTGGCCGGCAGCGTCTCGTCAAAATGCACCACACGGGTCAGGCGCAAGGTATCGTTGGCCATGAACCCGGCAGCCCAGCGGGGCACGACCGCCCCATCGGCCACGGTCTTGCGCAGAACAAGCGTGTGATATTCCGTGTTCTCGGGATAAAAGCCCTCCTGCACCAGAAGCGCCCCGATCAGCTTGTCCTCGGCCTGGGCTCCGGCCCGCATGCGCTGCCCTTCAAGGCTGTCCGCCACGCGCAGAACGGCCCCCATAGCCCAGCGGTGCAGCGCATAGCCGGTGGATCCATCGGCATACACACCATGCCGCGGCAGCTTGTCGAACCGGGCCGGCGGGGTCTTTTCGATCCCTCCGGGCTGGCTCCAGAGACGGTCCGCCATGCCGTCCGGCTTGACCAGCCGCCGTCCGTACCAGGTATGCCTGCGCCAGAACGGATTGAGGAAATACGCTTCCACATCCAGATGACAATCGTCATCGAGCTTGAAGAGGTGGGCATAATCGGTGGTGTTGCGCACCCAGCGTATGGCCGCCAGCATCTTTTCCGGCAAACCCGCGTAATCGTCCGGCGCCGCCACGCGCAGCACATCCCCGTCCAGCCAGGTCTCCGTCCCGCCGACAACGATGACATAGGGAATGCCAAAGCGCTTGAGCTCGGCCAGCCAGCCCTTGCGCAATGCCGGTATGCGCGTGTCCAGATTGGCCTCGCACGAGCAGATGACCACAAGCGTGTCAAAGAGGGCCGGCGCCGGGCGGAGCGAGGCCGGCGGTTCCTTGACCGTCCCTGCGGTCAGGCCCAGGTCCCGAAGCCGGTCGGCGATGGCCCCGACGGCCGGTCCGGTCTCGGCCCGGTCCGCGACCTGAAGCAGCCGCGCGGCCGTCGCCCCCACGAAGGGGCTCCCCAAAAGGGCATCGCCGTGTTCCTTGCTCATCCGGATCAGTGTGGATGCGATGGCCTCGGCCAGGGCTTCGGACGGGGCAGGGCGCCCCCGATCCAGAAGATCGGCCAGGGTGGCAAAGGCGATGGCCAGACCGCTGAACTGCGCACCCGCCCCTGCAACATGGATCAGCGCGGACCAGAAGGCAGGCCCGCGCTCCCCCTCCAGCGTTCCGCCCCGGATCAGATCCCAGGCCTGGCGCATCGCGTGCTCAACGGGCCTGGCATCGGCAACGGCCGCAACATCCTTGTGCATCCAGCGCATCGTCTGGCGCAATTGATCGACCGGCACCGGCGCAAGATCCGCCGCCAGAGGGGCCGCCAATCCGCGCAGCAAGGCCGCGTCACCCGGATCGTTTTCCAGAAAAACCTGGGATGTGGTGGCCGAACGCTGCCGCCCCGACCCGTAGGGTCCCAGCGCCTCGATACGCAATGCTTCGGTATGCGCCACGCCAAGGCGCCTCAGATCGCGCAGCGCGACATCCGCGAGCGCCTCGTCCCGGGCCTCCGGCGCGCCCGGCTGATCCAGCGCCCGGCAAAAGAGCGCAAAGGCTTCGGCCCCCGCGCGCAGTTCGGTCCTGAGCGTCACGCCGGCCCGCTCCAGCGCCTGCACGCCGCTCCAAAACTCCGGCACTGTCCCAAAGAGACGCAAGAGCGACCAGGACAGGCGGGTTTCAAGGTCTTCCTCGAACCGGTCCAGCACCATGACCAGAGCCGCCGCCATGCGCACCATCTCGGTACAGGCGACAAGGCCCGGTATGCGCGTGGCGACCGCCTCCAGAAACCGCAACAGATTGTGCAGGATCGCCGACCGGATCCAGCCGGGCATCTCCCAGGTCGCGGGTGCAACCGTCTGCCGCAGCGCCCATCCCAGCGCCGGTGTACTCACCCAGGTCTGGGACGTCTCCGACAGCCAGGCGCTCACCTCATGCGCCCCGGCCCAGTCCTGCTGTGCAAGCCGGTGCGCCAGAACCTGGATATAGGCCCATTCGGCCACGGTATCCGATTGCGGCACGGGCAGATCATGCGCCCGCATTCGGTCCAGCAGAACATCCATGGCATCGGCCCGGCAAAAAGCCGGGGTAACCGCGAGCAGAAAGACCTCGCTGCTCTGTGCGCCGGTCAATTCGGCCAGACCCGCATCGAAGGCCATGCTCAGCCTGGCAGGATCCCGGGCCTCCCCCTGCCGCAGGATCCCTCCGAACGTGGTAATGGCCCGATAATCTCCGGGTTCAGCCTCCGGCGCGGGAGGGGGAAAGATCGCCCCCAGCCCGGTCAGCGCCGCGGCATCGGACAACCACTGCCTCAACTCCGGCGTCAGCGTGTCTTCCGTCACGCCGCCCGCATGGACATGTTCCAGCGCCCCGACAAGGGCGGCCGCCTCGTACTCGGCCGCGGGGCTTTGCGCCAGCAGGCCCAGCCGGGCCCCCACATCGCCCCGCCAGATCGAAAACTGACCCCTCTGGTCGCGCTCCGGGCAGTGCCAGTCCAGAACCAGCGGCGCCCCTGCCGGCACGGCCTGCCACATCCATCCCGGCACCGGCAGTTCGAACCGGTCGGCGATATCGGGATCGTCAAGCACGCTCAGCGCCTGCCCGGCGAAATGGACCTCGACGGCAGCAGGTGTCACGATTTCAAGGGTAAGGAAATCAACAGGGGCAAGCCGGATCGTCGGGGCGGATGCCGTCACTTGGGTCATTCTTGGTCAGTGGCATTCATTGTCATCAGACTGCATTCACACGTATTCTGCCCGAAACTCAATTGAAATCGTTTTCATAATCCCGGAACGGGCGTTACGGAACACATAGAACCGATCGGGAACGGAATGCAGGATATACTGGACAATACCGGCGCTTTTGATCCCGGCTGGTATAAGGACCGGTATCGCGATGTGGCGGCGGGGAGCTGGACGCCGGAGGATCATTACCTGACCGTGGGCTTCCGGCTGGGCCGTGGGCTGAGCGCGGACTGCCCTGCCCTGCCCGCCGATGCCCCCCTGCCCCGGGCCCTGGCCCGGCGGGCGCCCGGAGCCGAAGCCGGGACGCGGATCGCGATCTCCTATTGCATTCCGGTGATGAACCGGCGCGCGGATCTGGAGGCCACGCTCGCGGCCAATCTGGCGGCCAATCTGGCCCATCGCGACCGCATCGAATTCCTGGTGCTGGCCTTTGAAGACACCCCCGAGATCCTGCCCTGGCTGCAGGCCCAGTTTCCCGAGGCTTTGACCTCCGGCTATCTGCGGGCCATATCCCGCCCTGCCCTGCCGCAATGGCATTTCGGACAGGCCAAGAATGCCTTTCGCCCCTATCTGTCCGGGCAGCTTTATTCGAGCCTGGATGCGGATAATTTCGTCACCGCCGAAGAGACCCGGATCCTGCTCGACGCGCTGCTGCGATACGGTCCCGATTTCATCTTTCACCACTTCTCGGGCACCTGGGGGGATGGCAGTTCGGGGCGCATCACCCTGCCCGCCTGGCTCTATCAGCGGACCGGATACGATCCGACCTTCCTGCCGCGGCAATTCGACGAGGTCGATGCCATTCTCAGCGGGCTGGCCACGGCCCCGTTCCTGCCCCTGCTGCATTACGATGTGGCCACCCATGTTCTGGACACCGACAATATCCGGGTCTTTCTCCAGGCGGCCGGCCTGTCCCCCCGGCGGGAAGCCTGGCCGCTTCCGCCGCGCCGGGCCGCCGCCAATCCCAAGGCTGCAAGCTATGTCAGCGACGACGTCCTGATCGAAGCAATGCAGTCGATCAACGAGTCGAGCTGCTTTCTTAAGCACATCCTGGATCCGGCCGACAAAAAACGATGGGATATCCGTCGGCAGGAAGACGCCGCACGGCTTGTCGCGCATATGGAGGCCGGGCCCCTGGTCGACATGCTGTTCGGCCCGGGAAGCTTTGAATGCCTTGAAACACTGGCCTCTGACCACCCTGTCGCGATCCTTCAGGGCGACGCTCAACCCATGGAAGAAGACGGTCAGGTGATCCGGATTGACGGACCCCCGCATCCCGGTGAAATCGCCCTGATCCCGGTGATCGGCAATTCCCAGACTGCTGAAGTTTTGTGGTTGAACGCCATTCTGAAAGCCGTCAGAACACTCTCGTTTGAAACAATCAGACTTCCGCCGCCTTCAGGCCTGTAATTCCTGGTAGAGCGTTTCATTATTTTTGACGTGCCTGAAAAGAAGATTGAGAGTAACCGGATGCTGGCCCTATGAGCGCGCCGACCATTGTCATAACCTCGGCCCGGTTTGGCGGCCGTTACTTCACCGATATCCTGCAACGCTGCCGCCCTTCCGACCTTGTCCTGCAGGAAGTGCTGCGCAAGGGCGGCGACAGCCTGAAACGGCTGTCTGCGGCAACCGGCGAGCCGATCGAAACACTCAAAGGCATTGCCGAAGACAAGCCCGGTGGCCTGTGGCATCTGGTCCGGGACATCGCCGCGGACAGCGCGGTTCCCGTCACCATACGGGCCTATTATTATCATCAGCCCCGCTCTGCCCCGATCTGGGAGCATGTGGCCCGCGAAGCCCGGATCGTACACCTGATCCGCTGTAATCTATTCGAGGCGTTCCTGTCGCGGGAAATGGCGGTGCTGTCGAATGTCTGGCAGCGCAAGCCCGACCCCGATGCGGTCCCCGACGAGCTTGAGCCGATCACGCTGAACCGCAAGGCGCTTGAGAAATATATCGCGGAGCGCGAGGCCGATGTGGCCTGGGCCCGGAAAACATTCGGAGACGGTGATTACGAAGAGATCTTTTTCGAAAAGATCAGCCGTTCCGTCGGAAGCTGCGCACAGGCCGTCGCACAGCTTTACGGCGAAGAGGGGCTTGACCGGACACGCCCCCCCAGTTCCAGCTTCACCCGGATCAAGACGCGGTCAAATGCCGATCTGGTCTCTAATTATGCCGATCTGGCCCATCTGGACCGTTCCAGTTTCTGATGACAGACATCCCTGGACGACCCTGCCCTGACACGGCCCCTCACATGAACGGGGTGGCACCCCTTGCCGCCGAAAGGAGTTTCTCGTGACAAAAATCACCGTTGTTGGACTTGGATATGTGGGCATGGCGATGGCCGTTCTTCTGGCGCGCAAGAACGAGGTCCGGGCCGTCGATATCGACGAGGGCCGCATCGCTTTGCTCAATTCCGGCCAATCGCCCATCGCCGATCCCGATGCGGAACGGGTGTTGCAGGAGGGCGGACTGTCGCTCACCGGTCTGACAGATATCACGGCCGCCCTGACCGGGGCGGAGGTGGTGATCATCGCGACACCGACCAATTACGACCCGGACAAAAACTATTTCAACACCGAAACCGTAAGCGCCACGATCGCCAAGGCCCGCGCGCATTGCCCGGACGCCACGATCGTGATCAAGTCGACGATCCCCGTGGGTTTCACCCAGTCCATGCGCGAAACCTTCGAGACCGATACGATCCTCTTCTCGCCGGAGTTTCTGCGCGAGGGGCGCGCGCTTTACGACAATCTGCATCCCTCCCGCATCGTGGTCGGAGACCGGGGCCCACGCGGGGAACAGGTGGCCGGGCTGCTGCGGGACGGCGCGGAAAAGCAGGATGTCCCTCTCCTTCTGACCGATCCGACCGAAGCGGAAGCGATCAAGCTGTTTTCGAACACGTATCTTGCGATGCGGGTGGCCTATTTCAACGAGCTCGATTCCTTTGCGCTGCGGCACGGGCTGAATTCCCGCCAGATCATCGACGGCGTCTGCCTGGAGCCGCGGATCGGCGATGGCTATAACAACCCGTCCTTCGGATATGGCGGCTATTGCCTGCCCAAGGATACCAAGCAGATGCTGGCCAATTACGAACATGTGCCGCAGAACCTGATCCAGGCCATCGTCGATGCGAATGCCACCCGCAAGGATGTCATCGCCGACGAGATCCTGCGCAAGACGCCCAAGACCGTGGGCATCTACCGGCTGGTGATGAAGCACAATTCCGACAATTTCCGCAGCTCCTCGATCCAGGGGGTGATGAAACGGATCAAGGCCAAGGGCATCCGGGTGATCATCTATGAACCGGTGATGGAAGACGATCTCTTCTTCGGCTCCCCGGTGACGCGCGATCTGGCCGCTTTCAAGGCCGAGGCCGATGTGATCGTGGCCAACCGCTGGGACGACCATATCCGCGATGTGGCCGACAAGGTCTTCTCGCGCGATCTGTTCATGACGGACTAGGGGCACGCCCTCAAGATCCCTCATATCAGACCCTAAACCGCGATTTAGAGCCGCAGCGACCCGGCCTACCGGGTCGCCGATGCGCCGTTAAACCCGGCGCTTAGACAAAGACCAGATCGGCGCTTCCCAGATCGTTGAGGAAGGTGCTGCGGATGGTCAGAACGTTCTGGCCGTCATTGCCGAAATCATAGACGATATCGTTGCCCATCTGGGTCGAGGCGGCCTTGAAGGCGGCCAGGCTGTTCACTTCGGTGAAATTCACGAACCGCAGCACGTCGTGATCCGCGAAGAAAGCCGAGGTCGAGAAATTCTCGATCACGTCATTGCCGTCATTGCCGTAGAACACGAATGTATCCCCGCCGGCGCCGCCGCTGAGCGTATCGTTGCCGCCACGGCCTTCCAGCGTGTCCCTGTCTGCACCGCCGAAAAGCTGGTCGTTGCCATTGCCGCCATTCAGCAGATCCGCCCCGGCCCCGCCATAGAGCGTATCGAAGCCCGAACCGCCAAAGGCAGTGTCGTT
This sequence comes from Thalassococcus sp. S3, assembly GCF_004216475.1. Taxonomy (GTDB): domain Bacteria; phylum Pseudomonadota; class Alphaproteobacteria; order Rhodobacterales; family Rhodobacteraceae. Next base: position 46,649 of record NZ_CP022305.1, read on the forward strand.
GCCGCTGCCGGCCGCGATCATATCGGCATCGGCACCGCCATCCAGCAGATCCGCCCCTTCATTGCCGAAAAGCTGGTCATTGCCGTTGTTGCCGTAAAGACGGTCATTGCCGAGATTGCCGGCCAGCAGATCGCGATTGTTGCCGCCATAGATGAGATCATCGTCGGCCCCGCCGATCACGGTGTCATTGCCATTGCCGCCGTAAATCGAATCCCGGCCGGCCCCGCCTTCCAGGCTGTCATTGCCATCATTGCCGTAAAGGACGTCATGGCCCAGATTGCCATAAGCGGTGTCATTGCCCGATCCGGCCCAGAGCGTGTCCTGATCCGCGCCGCCAACAAGGAAATCATTGTCCTCATTGCCAAAGAGCAGGTCATTGCCGGCATCGCCAAAGAGCCGGTCCATGCCGGTATTGCCGGTCAGCGTATCCGCGCCTTCCGCTCCGACCAGCAGGTCGTTGCCGGTCCATCCGGTCAGATCGTCATTGCCGGTGCCGCCGAAAAGCTCATCATCCTGCGTACCGCCGTTGAGAAGGTCGTCGCCAGCCCCTCCGACAAGCGTATCGGCATCGGTATTGCCATAGAGGCTGTCGTTACCGGCATCCCCGAAAAGCCTGTCGGAACCCGCGTCACCGGCCAGCAGATCATTGCCATCCGCACCCACAAGCATATCCGCGCCGGCCCCGCCGAAAAGACGGTCATTGCCGTTTTCACCGAAGAGGTCGTCATTGCCGGCGCCCCCCCGCAGCAGGTCGGCACCGCCATTGCCGTTCAGCGTGTCATTGCCGTTCTGGCCATCCAGCGTATCGGTGCCGCCATCGCCGAACAGACGGTCATTGCCGTCCCAGCCATAAAGCCAGTCCGCCCCGTCCTTGCCGTAAAGGTTGTCATTGCCCAAACCGCCCAAAAGCGTGTCGCTGCCCCATCCGCCGGACAGGGTATCATCGCCCTGATGACCTTCGAGCAGGTCATTGCCGCCATCCCCGAAGAGACGATCATTGCCCTGATGGCCGTAAAGACGGTCCTGCCCGTCACCGCCCACCAGAACATCGTTGTTGCGATAGCCCAGCAGCGTGTCGTTGCCGTCATTGCCGTAAAGGGAATCCACGCCTGAATGGCCGATGATGCTGTCATCGCCGCCGCCGCCCAGAAGGGTGTCGTTGCCGCCATCGCCCATGACGAGGTCGTTGCCCTCACCTCCGTAAAGGAGGTCATCGCCGAAGCCGCCCGAGAGCGTGTCCTCTCCCATATCGCCGTAAAGCGTGTCAGAGCCGCCCTGGCCGAACATCTCGTCATCGCCGGACCAGCCGGACAGCAGGTCATTGCCCTGCCCGCCATCCAGGGTGTCGCGACCCTGCCCGCCCTTGACCGTATCGTTGCCGCCATCGCCGAACATCAGATCGTTGCCATAGCCGCCGAAGAGCATGTCATTGCCTTCGAAGATGGTCGCGGGATCCCAAAGCTCGATCTCGAACCAGGTCCTGGGATCGTTGGGATCATAGAATTCGGGGCGTACGACCAGGTTGGCGACATCCAGATAACGCGTCACCGGGCCCGGCCCCATGCTGGCGTAGAAATCGTTGTTGGCCCACTCCTGGAACAGTGCGAAGCCGATGCCCTGATCCCCGTGGATCACGTCATCGCCATAGCCCCCGTCGATAGCATCGCTGCCACCGCCGCCAAAGAGCGTGTCGTCATCGACCTCGCCCCAAAGCGCATCGACCCCGTTGCCGCCATCCAGGATATCCTCGCCGAAGCCGCCAATCAGCTCATCGCTGCCGTCTTCGCCAAAGAGCATGTCATTGCCCCGGTTGCCCTCGGAATGATCGTCTCCGGACCCGCCCATCTGCAGGTCCGGCTTGTCATCGCCGTGCAGGGTGTCATTGCCATCGCCCATGACAAGGATATCGGCACCGGCATTGCCCGCGATGCGGTTGCCGAAGGCATTGTCGAAATAGATATCGTCGCCGAAATCGACGGTCTTGGCCGTTCCTTCAAGGTTCAGCTGCGTGTTCAGGTCCAGTGTCGACACGTTCAGGATGTGATCGTGTAGCTGGGTTTCGCCCATCAGGCGCAGGCCCCGCTCTTCCGCGTTCTCGTCGAAGAGGACCACGTTGACGGTGGAATCCTCGGGGCTGTCCTGCACATCGACCGGCGCCATCGAGACAAAGAAGTCATCCATGAAATGACCGGTCCCGTCGGCGCTGGTGCCGTCGAGGTTGAAGATGTCGATGGTCAGATCATTCAGATCGACATTTTGCAGCGTGATCGTGCCCCGTGGGCTGTCAAGCACCACGTCATTGCCCTGCTGGCTGAGCTGTTTGAACAGATATTCGGTCGAGGCGCCCACCGCGCTCATGTCGAGCTTGTCGAGGAACGGGTCGAAATCGACGATCACATTGTCGCCGTCCCCGGGATAGAACACCACCTTCTGATCGGGCGAAATCCCGTTGGGATCGGGTTCACGCAGATAGACATGGTTGCGCCCGAAGACAAAGATATCCGAAGACGGCGCCAGCGCCTCGGTCAGCCCCGTCTCGCCGGTCAGCAGGTTCTTGGTGCGGTCCCAGGCCCAGTCCAGAAGGCCCTGCCATTGCGCGGTGTTCTGACTGGCCCCTGTCAGCGCATCGAGCAGATAGATGTTTTCATGCAGCGTCGCGGCGCGGTCACCGTAAAAGATGTTCTCCTGCGAGCCGGCGATCATGATGTCGTGACCGGCCCCGCCCAGGATCCGCGTGCCCCCGGCAATCGCGGTTTCATTGCCATCATCATCGACATAGCGCAGACCTGCACCGCCTGCGTCGATCAGATCGTTGCCGTCGCCCCCATCGAGGAAACCGATCAGGCCGACGCCCATGACAAGGTCATTGCCCGATCCGCCGGATGCGCCGGAAAAGCCGAAAGCCGGTCCGCTGTCGAGCTGCATCATCGAGACATCGAATGCCTCGGTCGGGACGTAGAGATAAAAGATCGTGTCGGAATCGGCCCCGCCAAAGGCAAAGATATCCTCGCCGTGGTTGGTCTCCATATAGTCGTTGCCGGCCCCGCCAAAGACGATGTCGACATTCGGATCGCCGAAGACGAAATCGTTGCCGACCCCGCCATGCACGAAATCGTTGCCGTAATTGCCCGCGCTGTGATCGCCGCCGGCCCCGCCAAAGACCTGGTCATTGCCGAAATAGCCCGACACGACATCATCACCGGCCTCTCCGAAGATGCGGTCGTTGTCCTCGTTGCCCGAGACGTAGTCCACGCCGTCCCCGGCCCACAATTCGTCATCGCCAAAGCCGCCTTCCAGGCGGTCGCGGTCGGCCCCGCCGTAAAGCGTATCGTTATCCCGCTGTCCAAAGAGACGGTCGCGCCCGGCGCCGCCGACCAGCGTGTCGCTGCCGTCCTCGCCGAAAAGCTCGTCATTGCCGGCGCCGCCATCGATCAGGTCGTTACCGGCCTCGCCGTTCAGCAGGTCATCGTCATCACCGCCCAGAAGCGTGTCGTTGTCCTGTCCGCCATAAAGCTCATCCGCGCCGTTCTCGCCCCACAGCGTGTCGGAGCCGATCCCGCCCACCAGCGTATCGGCACCGGAATGACCACGCAGGAAGTCGTTGCCGACCGCGCCATAAAGCTCGTCCGCGCCGCCATTGCCCAACAGCGTGTCATTGTCGCGCCCGCCGTTGATCAGGTCGTTGCCGCCATCCCCTCGCAGGAAATCATTGCCGCTGCTGCCGAACAGGCTGTCATTGCCGACATCGCCGATTACGACATCATTGCCGGCATCGCCGTTCAAAAGATCATTACCGCCCTGCCCGAACAGCGTGTCGTTACCATCCCCGCCGAACAGGGAATCGCGGCCGTCGCCGCCTTCGGCACGGTCGTTATCCTCTTCGCCGCTGATCTCGTCATCACCGGCGCCACCGACAAGGCTGTCATTGCCAGACCCGCCAAAAAGGCTGTCATTGTCCGCCCCGCCGAACAGCGTATCCAGACCCTGGCCGCCCACCAGAAGATCCGCGCCAAGCGCACCCCAAAGGGTATCGTTGCCGTCCGCCCCGTAAAGGGCATCATTTCCGTCCTCGCCGGAAACGAGATCGTCGGCGGCGCCGCCATTGATCGTGTCCGCCCCGGAGCCGCCACGCACGGTGTCGGAACCGCCACCGCCAAAGAGGCTGTCATCGCCCCCTGCCCCGGTGATGTCGTCGCTGCCGGCATCCCCGTTCATGACGTTGTTGCCATCGCTGCCGATCAGCGTGTCACGCCCGGCCCCGCCAAAGAGGGAATCGTCCCCTGTTCCGCCATTCAGGAAGTCGTCGCCAGCATCCCCCCGCAACGTGTCATTGCCGTCCCCCCCGAAGAGACGGTCGTGATCGTCGCCGCCGATGATGGAATCCGCGCCACCCCCACCCAGGATCGTGTCGGCCCCCACATCGCCGAAAAGCGTGTCGCTGCCCGCGCCGCCCATGACGCTGTCATTGCCGCCCTGGCCGTTGATCAGATCCCGCCCGGTGCCGCCATCCAGCGTATCGGCGCCATCGCCGCCGAAAAGCTCGTCATTGCCGGCGCCCCCGTCCAGACTGTCATCCCCGGTATCTCCGAAAAGGGTGTCGTTGCCTTCGTTACCCCGGACAATATCGTTGCCGGCCTGGCCATTCAGCAGATCGTTTCCGGTCCCGCCGGACAGGGTATCCCGCCCGGTGCCACCAAAGAGGCTGTCGTCATCCGCGCCGCCGTCGAGCAGGTCATTGCCCGCATCGCCGTAAAGCCGGTCGGACCCGCTGCCCCCTATAACCGTGTCATTGCCGACCTGGCCGTTGATCAGATCGTCGCCGCCTTCGCCGTCCAGGCTGTCATCGCCCTCTCCGCCAAAGAGGCTATCCGCCCCCTCCCCCGCAAAGAGCGCATCCGCGCCGGCATCGCCAAGAAGCGTATCACGCCCCTCGTCGCCGCGCAGCGTATCGGCGCCATCCCCGCCGACAAGGCTGTCATCGCCGTCATCACCGCGTAGGATGTCGTTGCCAAGATCCCCGAAAAGGGTGTCGTTGGCTGATCCACCAAACACCATATCATCCCCATTCTGTCCGTTCAGAAGGTCCGCACCCGCCCCTCCCTGGAGCGTGTCAGTTCCCGCCCCTCCGAACAGTCTATCGGCATCGGCACCACCGTCCAGAAAATCATTTCCGTCATCGCCGAAAAGACGATCGGCTCCGGCACCGCCATAAAGCGTGTCGTTCCCGTCCTGACCGTTCAGCATGTCATCACCGGCTTCTCCAAGCAGCGTGTCATCGTCTTCCCCTCCGAAGAGGCTGTCGGCATCTTCGCCGCCATTGAGACTGTCATTGCCAAACCCGCCAGCCAGCGTATCCGTTCCCGCGCCGCCGGTTATGGTGTCGTCGCCCGTGCCGCCCAACAGCTCGTCATCGCCGATATCGCCCCGCAGGAAATCATCCCCGTTTCCACCCAGAAGCGCATCATTGCCGCTGCCCCCAAGCAGCGTGTCATTGCCATCAAACCCCTCCATGAGGTCATTGCCGGATGTCCCCAGCATGGCGTCATTGCCCGGTCCTGCGCCGATCTTTTCAAATGGCATGAATACACGTCCCTCGTTTTCGGCGCCGGTCCCACCCGGACACCGCCGTACCTCTGCTCACGATCTTAGGGAGTGGCCCTTAACAAAGTGGCACCAGACGGACCGAGTTCGCTAAAATGCGCCCGGTTTTCTTGTGCTCCCTTTCGATCGCCAAAAGGCGGAATAGCCAGAGATTGTGGCGTAAAAAGGGAAGATTTTCGGCATGGACAATTGTCGCTAAGAGCCACCCGATTGCCACAAACTGACACCGCTTCCCGATCCCTTCCTCCCCCAGCTTAGGGGCTGGTGAGTAAAGGGGGCATGACGTGGTTGGGTTTTCACGCGCCGTGACAATTTCAGACGGGTATCTGCCGGCGGAGAGCTGCATTACCTCGATCGAGCTGCAGCAAAACGGGAGCGGTTTTGATCTTTACTGTTTCAGCCGCGACGGTCTTGGCATCGCCATGAGCGAACTGAGCGCGGACGGTTCGCTGCGCGACAGGGGCGGGCAAAGCCTGGGCACGGCCGGGCAGATGCCCGAGGATATCCTGTTGCTGAATACCCAAAACGGGTCTGCACTGGTCTATTCAGGCTCTTATACGACCGGTTTCAGCTATCATAGCATATCCGGCAATGGCGCATTGGGCGGACGCGCCGTGCTCAATGGCGCCGCGGCCCCTGGCGCCCTGCGGGCCTTTGAGAGTGTCGAGACATCCGCGGGAACCCTCGTTTACGGCGCACTTGACGGCATGGGCGGGGTGGGCGTGTGGCGTCTTTCAGGCTCTAACAGGCTCGATCTGATCGAAACGATGCCCCTCCTGCCCGGCAGTGCCGAGGCGGCGCGCGACCTGGCCCTGTGGCAGACCGGCGGGCAGAGCTGGGTCCTGGCCGCGGGCACCCACAGCAACGCCCTCACCCTTTACAGGGCGCGCCCGGACGGGCGGCTTGAAGTGCAGGACAGTCTGATGCCCGCGACCGGGCTCGCCGTGTCGGACCCCAGCGCGCTTGTCGTGGCCGAAAGCGGCGGCAGCAGCTATGCGCTCCTGGCCAGTGCGGGCACGCATTCGATCACGGTCATCGCGCTGAATGCCGATCAGGAACTGGCCGTCGTGGATCACGTCCTCGACACACGGGATACGCGCTTTGAAGCGCCGCATCTGCTGGAGACCATCACTGTCGGCGCGCGGACATATGTCCTGGCGGCCGGGCGCGATGACGGGCTGTCGCTTCTTTCGCTGCTGCCCGATGGCACGCTGATCCATCTCGACACGATCGTGGATGAGGAGGGCCTCAGCCTTCAGAACATCGCCACCCTCAAGGCCGCGGCCACCACGACGGGGATCGCCGTCTTCGTCGGCAGCGCCACGGAGCCGGGCCTGACCCGGATCGACATTGACCTGGGCACCGGCGCGGCGGTCGGGCAGATGGGGCAATCCGGCAGCGCGGGCGACGATCTTCTGCAAAGCGGCGCGCGAGAGGACAACCTGTCCGGCGGGGACGGCAACGATATTCTGATCGACGGCGCGGGCGAGGACACGCTCTGGGGCGGCGATGGGGCTGACCTGTTCGTGCTGCATTGGGACGATGCCCGGGACCGGATCATGGATTTCGACCCTAATGAAGACAAAATCGACCTCAGTGCCATTCCGGGGCTCTACGATGTCTCTCAACTGTCCTTCCGGGAAATGCCCAACGGGATCCGGATCACCTATGGCTCGGACCGGCTCGATATCCGCAGTGTCGATGACACCACGATCCGGGCCGAAAGCTTCACGAACGCCAATCTCATCGGCATCAACCGTCCCCCCAGCGGGCGGCTGGACGAACCGGTCTTTCGGGGCGGCAGCAGCAGCGACCGGTTGACCGGCACCCTGCGCGCCGACCGGTTCGAAGCGGGCAACGGGGCCGATACGGTCACCGGCAGCGATGGCAATGACACGATCTTCGGCGGGGCGGGATTTGACGTTCTGTCGGGCAATGCCGGTCACGACCGGATCTTCGGCGAAGACGGCAACGATCTGATCCTGGCCGGGTTCGGCAACGACTTCATCGGGGGTGGGGCCGGCAATGATGTCCTGCGCGGCTGGGACGGGGCCGACACCGCCTTTGGCGGCGACGGCAATGACGTGATCTGGGGCGAAAACCAGAATGACCGTCTCTTTGGCGAGGCCGGGGCGGACAGTCTCTATGCCGGGGCCGGCAACGATGTGGTCGGGGGCGGCACGGGCCGGGATCTGATTTATGGTGGCAGTGGCGACGACCTGGCTTATGGCGGCGGCGATGGCGACCGGATCTTCGGGCTTGACGGGCGCGACACGCTCTTTGGCGAAGACGGCGACGATATCGTCCATGGCCAGTTCGGTCATGATCTGATCGGCGGCGGCAATGGTGCCGACAGCCTTTACGGCGGCGTGGGCGACGACACGCTCTATGGCGGGAACCAAAACGACCTTCTGACCGGCTGGGAGGGCCAGGACAGGCTCTATGGTGGGCTGGGCAACGATGTCCTTCTGGCCGAGGCAGGCGACGATTTCGCCTTTGGCGAAGCGGGCGACGACCGGATCTTTGGCGGCGCGGGGCGTGATGTGATCGGCGGCGGCGCGGGCAACGACCGGATCGACGGCGGGGCCGGCACCGATCTGGGCTATGGCGGCACCGGCAACGACACGATGCTGGGTGGCGACGGCGCCGATACGCTCTTTGGCGAAGGCGGCAACGACACGGTTCTGGGCCAGTTCGGCAATGACGTGATCGGCGGCGGGGCGGGCAACGACCTGCTGCATGGCGGCTTTGGGTCCGACACGCTCTATGGCGGACCAGACGCCGATCGCTTCCTCTTCAACCCCACCGACGGGGCCGATGTGATCGGCGATTTCCAGAACGATATCGACACGATCCTGCTCAGCAGCCGGGCCTATACGCTGTCGGTTCGAAACGGAGACGCGGTTCTGGATTACGGCAATGGCAACCGGCTGGTGATCGAGGGCGATTTCACCTCTGCCGGCGCGGCCAATGCGATCCTGTCGAACGATCTCGACTTTCTCTGATCTCCCGCGACGTTTCGCGCGCGAAACACTGAAATTTCGCGCCTCCTCTCTTGCCTGATCCACCTTGGCTTTGGACCGGGCCCGGCGCAGAATGGCAACAGCCTTTCGCGGGCCATCCAAGGTGTGCCCGGCCCGCCCCGCAAGACAGGATAGACCATGCAAATCGACTATTTCGGCCCAACAGCCGACTACTTCGCCGACGCCTTCCTCAACCCCAACACCAAGGCGTTCGACGTCGAGGTGCAAAGCAGCACCGCCGCCAGCCTCGTGCTGCGCAACCCCGCCACTGGCTTTGTCACCACCCTGGGTGGCACCGGCTTTCCCTCCGATCTCGACGGGCCGCTGACCGGGACGGTCACCTCCATGACGACCACGACCAGCAGCGGGGCGGCGGTGATGACCTTCAGCGATTTCAGCTGGGGCTTGGGGGATTTGGTTGGGGCTCTTGAGGCGCTGACCAACGGTGACAGATCCGCCCTTACCGCGCTTTTCAGTAGCACCGGGATGATCACGGTGGACGCGGAAGACGCGCTGGACGGGTTCTCCGAAAGCTTTGCGGGGATCAGCGTAAACCTGCTTTTTCGCGGGTCGTTATGGGATGACAACGTTCAGGGTGGCGCAGGGGATGATGTGCTCAGGGGCAAGATCGGGCAGGATACATTATTCGGCGGAAAGGGAAATGACTCTCTCTTTGGGGGCAACGGCGCAGATCTGCTGCAAGGCGCAAAGGGATCCGACACGCTTGAAGGCGGAGCGGGGGATGACACGCTTGTAGGCGGACCGGGACACGACAGGCTCTACGGCGGCAGTGGGAACAACACGTTCTATGGTAGAAGCGGATCTGACGGGCTCTTCGGTGGAGACGGAAACGATTGGTTCGACGGCGGAAACGGGGATGATTTTCTCTTCGGGAGAGACGGGAACGATACGCTCTACGGTGGAAACGGAATCGACCAGATCGTCGGCGGAAACGGAAACGATTGGCTCGGTGGTGGAGACGGGAACGATTGGCTCTACAGCGACAGCGGAGACGACACAATCTACGGCCACGGCGGAAACGATTTACTTGGCGGCCATGGCGGAAACGATTGGCTCATCGGCGGAGAAGGGAATGACAAACTCTACAGCGAAAAGGGGAACGACACACTCGACGGCGGAAATGGAAACGACAAACTCTCTGGGCAAGATAATGACGACCTCATTCGTGGAGGCCGGGACCGGGACTTCGCCGAAGGCGGAACAGGATCCGATACCATCCATGGCGGGCAAGGGGCAGATACGCTTTATGGCGGTCTGGACGACGATCTCGCCATCGGGAATGGCGGACGGGATCTGGTCTTTGGAGAGGACGGCAACGATACCGTCCGCGGGCAGCTCGGCGATGACCTGATCGGCGGGGGCGCCGGCCAGGATCTGCTGCATGGCGGCCTGGACGATGATACGGTCTATGGCGGGGCGGATGCGGATCTGTTCATCTTCAACGCAGGCGACGGGGCCGATGTGATCATGGATTTCGAGGACGATCTCGACACGATCCGATTTGACAGCACGGCCTATACCCTGTCCGTCACTGCCGACGGCGCACTTTTTGATTTCGGGGGCGGCAATAGCCTGCTGGTCAAGGGCACCTTCACCTCCGTCGCCGAGGCCGAGGCGGTGCTGAACGACGATCTCATCTTCGTCTGAGGCCGAATGGACCCCCTTCATGTTTCGCGCGCGAAACATAAGGGGATCACCCTCTTTTTCCTTTGAAATTCCAGCAGAAATATCTTGGCGACCTGTCCTGCCTGTCGCAAAGTAAGGCATGATTTGAACGTTGGGGGCCTTGGGGAAAAGACGGCCTTCAGCCCGAAGCGATCTTTCAAGGGATAGGAAGGACAGATTATGCAAATCGACTATTTCGGACCGACGGATGACTATTTCACCCAGGCCTTCTTTAACCCGCTGACGCGGGAATTCGATGTCGAGACCCAGGGCAATACGGCCACGCGGATCGACCTTTTCAACGTGTTCAGCGGCTTCAAGACCACAATCACCGGATCGGGTTTTCCGGCCGATCTGGAGGGGACGCTCAGCGGCACGATCACCTCGATCATGACGACGACGTTCAACAACCGGCCCGTGGCCACACTGAGCAATCTGAACTGGAACCTGAACGCCTTTGTCGCCGCTATGGATGAGCTGGCCGAGAACGACAACGGCGACCCGCTGACCGCTCTGGTCAACGGCAGCGGACCGATCACCGTGAATGCCACCCAAGCGGCGGACGGGTTCACCGAAATCTTCGATGGGGTCGGCGTTCCGGTCACCTTCAACGGGTCGGCCAATGGCGACAACACCGAAGGCGGGTCGGCCAATGACCTGCTGACGGGCAATAATGGCGATGACACGCTGGTGGGCAATGCCGGCAACGACACGCTGTTGGGAGGCAACGGCCGGGATGAGTTGCGCGGTGGGGATGGCAACGATTCCATCAATCCCGGCACCAGCACGTCCAACGAGTTGATCGCCACCGGGCGGGGGCAGGATACCGTCAATTTCTCCTCCGTTCAGGACGGGTTTATCGAGCTTGATTACAGCACGCTCGGCGGCGGCATTCAGGTCACGCTCAACAGCCCCGCAAATACCGGACAGGTGAACAAGGGCGGTAACGGCAGCGATACGATGATCAACGTCGCCAATGCCCTGTCTTCGGCGATCGATGGCGGGATGCGGATCGGCGGGACCAATGCCAGCGATGTTTTCAATGTGACGCTGAAAGACGGGGATTGGCTATCGCTGATCGGCGGGATCGGCAACGACCGGTTCAACCTGCAGGGCGAGGCCGGCTTTGTCCGCCTGTCCTTTCGGATCGGCGCCGATGGGAATGCGCCTCTGACGGGGGTGGTGCTGAACCTCGCCACCGGAATCGTAAGCAATGACGGGTTCCAGGGCACCGATACGATCACGGGCGCGGTGGACGAGATCCGGGCCACGAATCTCAACGATTCCATCATCGGCAGCGCCGGAAACGAGCGCTTCATCCTGCAGGCAGGCACCGACACGCTGGAGGCCGGACAGGGCTTTGACGTGCTGAGATACGACCGCGACCCGGTCATCTCGGTCAATGTCGATCACCAGGCGGGCACGGCCACCGGCTCCTGGGGCAACAGCAGCTTCAACCACAGCTTCAGCGGCGTAGAGCGGATCAACGGCAGCCGGACAGGCGACGACACGATGCTGGCCAGCGATATGGGATCGGTCTTTTACGGGCGCGGCGGCAATGACAGCCTGACCGGCCGGGGCGGAAACGACCTCTTCTATGGCGAGGACGGCAACGACACCCTGACCGGCAATAATGGCAATGACACGCTCTTTGGCGGCAATGGGCAGGATGCGCTCTTTGGCAATGCCGGAAATGATAACCTGTTCGGCGAGGACGGCAACGACCTGATCCGCGGTGGGTTCGGCAATGACCGGGCAGGGGGCGGCACCGGCGATGACACGCTTTATGGCTGGGCCGGGTTCGATACGCTGTTCGGTGGCGCGGGCAATGACGTGCTCTGGGGGGAAGGCGAGGGCGACCAGCTCTTCGGAGAGATCGGCAATGACACGATCTATGCCGGGGGCGGCAACGACCTGATCGGCGGCGGGGTCGGGGAGGACCTGATCTTTGGCGGGACCGGCACCGACAGAGCTTTTGGCGGCGCGGGCAACGACGAGATGTTCGGCGGAAACGACAATGACAGGCTCTTTGGCGAGGGCGGCAATGACCTCGTCCAGGGCCAGCAGGGCAATGACCTGCTGGGCGGGGGCGATGGCAACGACACCGTTCTGGGCGGTTTTGGCAACGATACGCTGTTCGGCGGCAACCAGAACGACCGCCTCTCGGCCTGGGACGGGGCGGATCAGCTGTTCGGCGGGGCCGGAAATGATACCCTGCTGGGCGAGGGTGGCAATGATGTGCTCTTTGGTGAAGGCGGCGCGGACCAGGTCTTTGGCGGCGCGGGCAACGACACGCTGGGCGGCGGCGCGGAGAACGATATCATCGGCGGCGGCAGCGGCGCCGATCGCGGCCTGGGCGGCACCGGCAATGACCAGATCTTCGGCGCCGATGGCAACGACACACTCTTTGGCGAAGGCGGCAACGACACGGTTCTGGGCCAGCAGGGTGATGATGTGATCGGCGGCGGGGCTGGCAATGACCGTCTGCATGGCGGGTTCGGCAACGATCAGATGTTCGGCGGGGCAGGGGCGGACCTCTTCATCTTCAACGCCACCGACGGGGCCGATGTGATCGGAGATTTCCAGAACGATATCGACACGATCCAGCTGAGCAGCATGGCCTATACCCTGTCCGTCACAGCCGCCGGTGCGCGACTGGATTTCGGCGGCGGCAACAGCCTGCTGGTTCAGGGCACCTTCGCCTCCGTCGCCGAGGCCGAGGCCGTGCTGAACGACGATCTCATCTTCGTCTGAGGCCGGCAAAGGCGGCCCCCCGGTCGGATAATACCAAAAGACTGGGGGGCTTCTGCCAAATGGTTTATGTACGCGAAAACAGGCTCTAAAAAAGGCTTCTCCACACTTCACCGTTGAAACAGCGCAGGCGTCCGCGCTCTTCATCGTAATAGAGATCGCCCGTCGCCGGGTTCGCCGGAACCGTCGTTGGCTGGAACCGCATCACCGGATCGACATGAAGCGGGCGGGCGGGCTGAGCGGTGTTTATCCCGACATGTCCCGTTGCCGGATCGATCGTCAGCGCGGTCGTCCATTGCGCCCCGTCCGCGCTGACCTTGACCGAAAAGTCGTCATTGCCCGCGAGCCCGATCTCGGCCCGACCGGACCAGTTGGTCTGAAACGTCACCGTGCCCGTCTCGGCGCTGCCGGCCTTGTTGAGCTTCATCTGGTGTCCGGCCCCGTCATGGCTGAAGAGCGACGCCGCCGAAGAGACCGCAAGCCGGTTCTGGGCATCAGCCGTGGTGCCGATCCCGATCCGGTCGAGATTGTCCATCTCGAACGCGGCCTGGGGCAAGAGCCAGTCCGATCCGGACCAGACCATGATCCGCTGTTCCTCCTGCCCCCAGGCCAGCCAGCCGTCCTGCGGGGCCAGAAAGGTCCAGGCGCCGTTTTGCCAGATTGCCAGTTCCATCGCATGGCCCGCCCACCCATCGGTGGGGGCCGCGTCCAGGGCAAAGGCCGCGCCCTCTTCGGGATCGGAGGGCGGTGTCTCGGCCCCGAAGCGGGCAACGCTCAGCTGCACCAGCGCATCCAGACGCTGCAGCGCCTCGTTGTGGGTGACATGTTTCTGAGCCTGAGACGGCTCTAAAAAGGGCAATCCAAGCGATGGAGAGATATTGGGCATTGACCGGAAGCTCCCTGAAAAACCGATGGCGATCTCGTGCGCCATCAGCGGTAACAGGGATATCCTGCCGAACCCTGAAGCGACCGTACGGTGCCCGGTCAGGATGTGTCGCGCAGCCAGTCCAGGATCTGCTGTGAGAGCGCGTCGGTCACGCCTGGCCCCGAGAGTTTCAGCTCCCGCCCATTGCCTGCGGTCTTGACGTCGATCCGCACCCCCCGCACCTCACCGATGGCGGTAAAGGACGGCTTTGGGTCCGTCCGCGTGGTCAGGACCGCCTGCAGGATCTGCAATTCCGCTTCCGGGGTCTCTGCCGGAGCGGCGGCAAGGCGTTTGCGGATCCGCCGCGCCAGGGTCCGGTTTTCAGACAGCGCCTTGGACAGGCTCAACCCCAGCCGTTCGGGGACGGCCGCGGCGAAACGCAGATCCCCGTCCAGCGCGTGATAGATGGTCAGAAACGATCGGATCTTCGACCGCTTGGCCCGGCTTGCCGTCGAAAACAGAGACAAAAGCGCGGCTTTTTCGCTGTCGAACACGCCCTGCTCCACGGCTTTGGCCGCCACACGGGCGCGTTCGTAATAGGACAGCCCGATCCGGATCTCGTTCTCCTCGACCATCGCCAGATAGGAGGCCGCCGCGGTCTCGGGCCGGCAGAGGAGGGCCCGGACCGTGCCGAAACGCGGCTCACCGGTCTCGGCCAGGAGCCGTTTGAGGGCGGTCAGGCGACGCCATCCGGAAATCAGGCCGTATTGGCCATCCTCCAGCGCGACTACGTCCACGGGCGTCTGCTGTCCCCGATTGCGCAGGCTTTCGATCAGCGCCTGCATGCCGTCTTCGTCCAGATGTGTCCGGTCCCGGATCAGATGATCGCCCATGATCCGGTCCAGCGGAATATCCTGCACCAGCCGCCCTTCCTCACGGGCGGCCCGCCAGGTCTGGCTCATCTCCTCCAGCGCGGCGGTGGCGGCGGTATCGCCCGCGACCTGGCTGATCGGAGGCCGCGTGGCCGGGGACCGGCCCGCATCCACTGCGCCTTGCGGACCCGTTTCCGCACCTCCGGCGTCCAGATAATCAGACCGGGCGGGGGTCAGACGCCTGCGCTTTGCCATGTCGGTCCTCCTTCAGTGTTCCGGCATCGGGTCCCGGGTGTCATTCTGCCGGCTCCAGCGCGGCGCGCCGCTGCTCTTCCCGGCGCCAGGCACCGACCAAAAGCCTTTTCAGAGCCGCATATGTCTCGTCGAACGTCTCGCGGCCCCGGGCATAGGTTTCCCTGTTGAAGTCGCGGTAATCGGCTTCGTAGATCCCTGCCACCTGCTCTCCGGCCTGTCCGATCAGGGCGGTATAATCCTGCCGGTGCGGAGAGAGCGTGCGCCCCAGATAGGCCTGCATCAGCCCGGCCAGTTCGGATTGCTGCGCGCCGTCATAGCGGGTGATCACCGCGCGCACCGCGTCCCATTCAAAGGCCATTTCAGGCCGCCCCAGGGCGCGGGCGGCCAGGTTCTCCCCGTCTTCGATCGACTGGAAGGTGGAATGCAGCATGTCGAAAAACCGGCCCGTGGAATCGAATTCCAGAAACGACGCCCCAAGCGGCACCAGAAGAATATCGCTCGCCGCCAGCCCGTTGATGGTGAGATAGCCGAGGGCAGGGGGCGTATCGATGAAAATCACGTCATATTGGTCGAGCACCTTGTCGGCCTGCAGCACATCCGTCAGCGCATCCCACAATTTCCATGACCGGGCCTGCATGCGCCAGACAGGGATCTGGAACTCCGCCCAATAGAGGTTCAGCTGCGCCCCGATCATGTCGATATTGGGCCAGTGCGTGGTCTGGATCAGATCTCCCGCGGTCAGTTTCAGCGCTTCGCCCAGCGTGTCGTCGATCGGGATAGGCGCCTCTCCGCGATCCAGACGGGCCTGGTTGCTCTCTTGCAGATGCGTGGCGTAATGGCGGGCCAGAAGGGGAAAGGCGGTTTGCCATTCATCGGCGACCTTGCCGCCGAAAATCGAGGTCATGGACCCCTGGCTGTCGAGGTCGATCACCAGCACCTTGTATCCGTCGAGTGCTGCGGACATGGCCAGATGCACACAGGTCGACGTCTTGCCCACGCCGCCCTTGAAATTGGCCACCGCGACGATCTTGGCGGGCAGATCCTCGGGACGATAGGGCAGGTATTCTTTTGCTTTCGATCCCTCGGCCCCGAAAAACGCCCGCAATTTCAGAACCTCGTCCAGCGTGAACCACTTGGCCCCGCCCTCGGTTTCGCTGCGTCCTTGCGGCAGGGCCGGGTTCTGTTTGAGCACCCGTCGGAAATGGCCTTGCGCAACCGGGATCAGATAGCGTGTGATTTCCCATGTTGAAAAAAGCCGCAATGTCTTTTGCCCGTGCTCTTCAAGCCCCCGGCTGGCCAGATCCTGACGTCCCCTGGCACAGGCTTCGGCCAGGCTGGCGAAATCCGCTGTCTGTGTTCCTGCGCCCAGATCCTCCGATGCGCTGTCGGGATCGATATTGAAATAGGGCGGGCGCTCGGGCTGCATTCTGGGCCTCATGTTCGCTTTTTTTAGCAGTATACGCAAAAAGGCAGAACATGGAAGAGAACAGGGATCTTTCTGGGATTTCTCAGCAAAAAGAAGCTGTTCTT
>NZ_CP022306.1 GCF_004216475.1 Thalassococcus sp. S3
TGTGGATAAAACACCCTCCCAGAATGTAAGGCTTCGGGTCCCGAAACGTAAGGGACAGCACCCAAGGCGTAAGTGCACGCACCCGAAATGTAAGAGCCAGAGAGGTAACCTTTTAAATTGAAGTGCTTTTTTGTAGCTGAACAAAGAACATTCTAGAATCTTGAACCAAGGTGTTTTTCAAATTTGGTGATTGGTTTGGATCACAAGAAGCGGATGTCTGACTCAAGAAAGCACAAGATACGGGCAAATTCCGGTGCATGCCTTAAGAAGGTCCTTACTTCGATCAATACGACACTTTAGGTCAATGTGCGCTTTTTCGGCCAATCACTGTAAAAAACCACACTTGAGCTTGTAACCGAAACCCCGCATGATTCTCTCACAGTAGAACACTGAGGATATCATGACCGAGCCGCTTTTGCCCCCCGTTAGCCTTGACGAGCTTGACCAGCTCGCGGCGCGGGCTTCCACGGTGATGAGCCGGCTGCGAGAGCGTGTCTATGCCCCGCAATCGCAAAAGACCCTCGATCTTCGGTTCAACGTTCGGACGGCGGCCGACATGGTGGGACGGTCGGAAAAACTGATCCGTGATGCCGAAGCGGACGGTCGTCTGCCACCATCCGCCAAGGATGAGGAGACGGGGCGCCGGATCGGATACACCCTGGCGGAGGTCAACCGAATGCGCGCCGTGTTCGGCACCGAACCGCATCGAAGCACGGATGATCCCGCGATGGTTCTGGCCGTTCAGAACTTCAAGGGCGGGGTCGGTAAATCGACGCTGGTCGTTCATCTTGCGCAATTCCTGGCCCTGCGAGGCTACCGGGTTTGTGTCATCGACTGCGACAGCCAAGCGTCGACCTCTTCGATTTTTGGTCTGAACCCGGATGTCGATGTGAACGAGGATGAAGACACGCTTTATCCCTTTTTCCGACATGGTGGGCCGACCAGCCTTCATTACGCGTTGCGGGCGACCTATTGGCCCGGCATTGCCCTGATCCCCGCCAATCTGGGGCTCTACGATGCCGAATACGAATTCGCAGCCCGAATGGTGCGAGAGCAGGCCTTTGTTCTGGACCGGCTGCGCGACGGCATCGACACGATCAAGGACCAGTTCGATGTCATCCTTCTGGACCCTCCGCCCGCGCTTGGCATGATCAGCCTGTCGGTGTTGCGCGCAGCCAATGCCCTGCTGATCCCGGCGCCGCCCAACAACATCGACTTCGGCTCGACCGCGCATTTTCTCAAGATGATGGAGGCGACGCTGTCGGAGATTGCGCAAAGCGGGGGTGCGCGCTCTTATGCCTTTGTTAAGATCATCGCCACAAAGATGAACGACCAGAAATCGGCGCATGTGGCGATCAAGCGGATGATGGATGCGGTCTTTCCGCTCGATATGATGAAATCCGTTCTCAAGGACAGCGCCGAGATCGACAATTCCACCGCGAACCTGGCCACGGTTTACGAGTTGACCGGGCCGCAGGTGCGCACCGAAACCCACAAACGCTGCCGCGTCTATCTGGATGCCGTGGGCCGCGAGGTCGATACGCTGATCCGCATGACCTGGCCCAGTCACCATGCCGCGCTGCGCAAGGAGGGCGTGATATGAGCAAGAAACACGATGCCATTTTTGACGATGTTCTGAAGGGGCTTGATGCCAAGCCCGAAGCGGAGCAGGGCAGGGCAGGGGCACGGTTCCTCGCGCGGCAGTCCCGCGTGGCGGACAGGCTGTCGTCGGACACTCAGGAGAAAACGCTGCGCTGGGTGGATCCGGCGGATTGCCGGATGTGGGCGCGCCATAATCGCGCCTATGACCTTTTGAACGAGGACAATTGCCGCGATCTGATCGACGGCATCCGGGCACAGGGCCAGCAGGAATTCCCGGCCATCGTAAGGCGCCTCGACGGGGATGTGCCATACGAGGTGATCTGCGGCGCGCGGCGTCATTTCGCGATTTCGTGGCTGCGCGCGAACAATTATCCGCAGTTCAAATATCTGGTGGACGTGCGCGACCTGACCGACGAAGAGGCGTTTCGCCTTGCGGATATCGAAAACCGGGACCGGGCCGATATCAGCGATTACGAACGCGCGCGTGACTACGCCGAAGCGTGCAAGCTGTATTATGGCGGAAAGCAAAAGGCGATGGCCGCGCGGCTGGAAGTGTCCGAAGCGTGGCTGTCGCGGTATCTGCAACTTGCGCGCCTTCCTCAGCAGATCGTTGTGGCCTTCGGGGATATTCGGGAATTGCGGGAACTGCACGCACGGGCGCTGAAGCCGTGGTTGTCGGACCCTGACCTGAAAGCCCGGGTGCTGGAAGAGGCGGCAAAGATCACTGCCGAAGGGGCCCGGCAACCCGGCGCGCAGATCATGGCGCGGTTGAAAGCCGCGGTCACGCCCAAGCAGGAGCCGGCGGAGGTCAAGACGTATCGCAGGTCCCGACACGAGGCCGGTGTGAGGGTTCAGCAAAAGGGGGGAAAGGTGCGGATGGAATTTGCGGAAGGGGCGTCCAAGGCGGCTCTGACACACGCTTTTGAGGCTTATCTGAAGGATCGTTTCGGTGGCTGAACTGAGAAATTGCCAATTGGCAATTTTCGGCAACAGGAACCTGCGATGATCCGGATCGGTGTTGTTGGGGCTGGCCTGATCGGGGCACAGCATATCCGGGCCATCTCGTCGATATCGGGAATTGAACTGGGCGGCGTGGTGGATCCGATGCGAAACGCGGATCCGGATCTGCCGTGGGTCGCGGATATCGAGACGCTCATGGGTCAAGTGGATGGCGTGATCCTTGCCGTGCCGAACGATCTGCACGCGCCCCTGACCCTGAAATGCATCGATGCCGGTCTGCCGGTTCTTGTGGAAAAGCCGTTGGCCGGCACCGTGGAGGACGGCGACCGGATGGTGAAGGCGGCCGAGGCGCTGGGGATCCCGCTTCTCGTGGGTCATCACCGCCGCCACGCGCCGCGCATTGCAAAGGCCAAGGCGCTTTTGACGGCGGAGGCCCTTGGCAGGCTCACAACCATACATGGTCAATGCTGGCTTCCAAAGCCTGCATCCTACTTCAAGGCAAAATGGCGGAGCGGGCAGGGGGCGGGGCCGCTCTTTATCAATCTGATCCACGATGTCGATCTGCTGATGCATCTCTGCGGACCGATTGTCCGTGTCCAGGCGATGGAGAGCAATGCCGTCCGAGGCGCGGAGGTGGAAGAGACGGTCGTCGTCTCCCTGCGCTTCACCTCGGGTGCGTTGGGCAGCCTCAACCTGTCGGATGCTGCATTGGGGCCCTGGTCGTGGGAGCTGACGGCGGGCGAGAACCCGGCCTATCCGATGACCGGTCAAAGCTGTTATTGGATCGGGGGGACACATGGTGCGCTGTCGCTGCCGGACCTTACGCAGTGGCGGCAGGAGGGTGGCCCGGACTGGTGGGCCCCGATGAGTGCCACGCGCGTGCCGGTGGACACGATGGATCCCCTGGTCGCCCAGATCGCGCATTTTGCCGAGGTCATCCAGGGCAATGCCCAGCCTTTGGTGACCGGCGCGGATGGGCTGCGCGCGGTGAAGGTGATCCATGCGATCAAGCAGGCCGCCCGATCCGGCAGGGCCGTTGATCTGCAGTGAGACATCCTTGACGAAAGGCCGGCGGCATGTGCTGTTTGAAGATCACGTCCGGCGAGGCCGGATCAGAACATCGGAGGGGGGATGGCACAGATAGTCGCTGTGGATGTGCACCGGTTCGCGGTGCCTTTGGCCGAAGTGCTGGTCGACGCAAAACACGGAGATCACACGCATTTCGAATTGATCATCGCGACGGTCCGGGACGCGGATGGGACCGTGGGCACCGGTTACACCTATACCGGCGGAAAGGGCGGTCATGCGATTGCGGCCATGATCGAACACGATCTGGCCCCTTTTCTGATGGGACAGGACGCCGACGCGGTCGAGGCGCTTTACGACGGGATGCAGTGGCATGTGCATTATGTCGCGCGCGGCGGGATCGCGTCGTTTGCCATTTCCGCCATCGACATCGCGCTTTGGGATATCCGGGGGCGCAGGACGGGTCAGCCGCTTTGGAAAATGGCGGGCGGGGCTGCTGATCGGTGTAAGGCCTATGCGGGCGGCATTGACCTTGCCTTTCCACTGCCAAAGCTGCTTGACAGTATCCGGGGCTATCTGGCACGCGGCTTCAACGGTGTGAAAATCAAGATCGGCCAACCGACACTTTTGGAAGATGTCACGCGGGTCAAAGCGGTGCGCGAGCTGATTGGACCGGACGTGGCCTTTATGGTCGATGCGAATTATTCGATGAGCGTGGAGGAGGCGATCACCGCCGCTGAAGCGTTCGCGCCCCACGACATCCTTTGGTTCGAAGAGCCGACCATTCCCGATGATTATCTCGGATACGGTCGGATCGCCGATGCAACGTCGATCCCCCTTGCGATGGGAGAGAACCTGCACACCCGGCACGAGTTCGAATACGCGTTCGCAGATGCGAAACTGGGATTCATCCAGCCGGACGCCTCTAATTGCGGGGGGATCACTGGCTGGTTGCAGGTGGCAGAGCTGTCGCGCGTCCATGACATTCCGGTTTGCAGTCACGGCATGCAGGAGCTGCATGTCAGCCTTGTTTCGGCTCAACCGAATGCCGGTTGGCTTGAAGTGCATTCGTTCCCCATCGACGCCTACACACGGCGCCCGCTGGTTGTGGAGGATCATTTGGCGGTTGCCCCGGACGATCCGGGAACCGGGGTTGAGTTCGATTGGGACAAGTTGCGGTCGGTTCATATGGGGTGAGAAACGCCGCCGGATTTTCCTTGCTGAGGGAACCTGTTAGAGGCAGCGCTGACAATGAAGGAGGTCATTTGATGACGCAGGACATCTATCAGAACCTGACCCAGCTTGGCGCCCCGACGGACTTGCCGAAATCCCCGGAAGAGGCGGTGTTGGAAAGGGTACCGAACCCGCAAGCCGGAACCGGCTATGCCGTGCGGTTCGTGGCGCCGGAATTTACGTCGCTGTGCCCGCTGACGGGTCAACCGGATTTCGCGCATCTGGTGCTGGACTACGTGCCGGGCGATTGGCTGGTCGAAAGCAAGTCGCTGAAGCTGTTCCTGGGATCGTTCCGCAATCACGGCGCGTTCCACGAAGATTGCACGGTCTCCATCGGGCTGAGGTTGGTCGAGACATTGAGCCCGACATGGCTGCGCATCGGTGGGTACTGGTATCCCCGCGGCGGCATCCCGATCGACGTGTTTTATCAGACGGGAGAGCCTCCAAGGGGTATCTGGATCCCGGATCAGGGCGTGCAGGGCTATCGCGGACGCGGCTGACCTTGTCTTGAGATCGTAATGCTGATTTGCTATATGTAAGGAGAAACGTGTTTTCTCCTTGAGGTGTGCCATGCACGAATCCACGCTGACGTCCAAAGGACAAACGACGCTGCCGAAACATGTGCGGCAGGCGCTGAACCTCAAGCCGGGGGACAAGCTGCGGTATCTGGTGCTTGATGACGGTGAGGTGCGGTTGCTGCGGATGCGCCCGGTGACAGAGCTGGCGGGACGGTTGAGATCGACGCGCGCGCCGGTCACCCTGGAAGAGATGGAGGAGGCCATTGCCGAAGGCGCAGCCAGGCGGTGATCGGCCTCGACACGAATGTTCTGGTGCGCTTCCTGACGCAGGATGACCCGCAGCAGGGCAAGGCGGCGATGACGCTGATGGCCAGCCTGACGGAGGATCGCCCCGGCTTTGTCCCCCGCGAGGTGCTGGTCGAGACGGTATGGGTGCTGGAGAGTGCCTATAAATTCAGCCGGGCCGAGATCGCGGGGGCGCTGGACGGTCTTCTGGAAGCGCGCGAGCTGGTCATCGAAGCCGCAGAGCAGGTCGGTTTGGCGCTGAGCCGTTACGCCAAGGGCGGGGCGGGATTTTCGGATCACATGATCCTTGCGATGGCGGCACAGGCCGGATGCGGGACGGTTTACACCTTTGACCGCAAGGCGGCACAGGAACCGGGCGCGACGCTTCTGACCTGAAGGTCAGGCGGATGCGCCTGAAATCAGTTTGAACCCGATATCGACGGATCTTGCGGTTTGCTCCCCTGCGAGCCGTTTCAGGATCTGGTCCGCTGCCATGGCACCAATCTCGCCACGTCGGGATTCAACCGTGGTCAGGGGGATCGGGGCGGCCTGGCCCAGATCCAGCCCGTTGAACCCGGCCAATGCCAGGGTGTCGGGCATCGACAGCCCGCGGGCCAGAGCTTCGAACTGACCGCCCATCGCCATGTCATCGTTGGAGTAATAGATCAGTCGCGGCGCGCCGGCATCCAGCATTCGCGCGGTCAGCTTGCGACCCAGCGCAACGGAGGTGGGGGCAGCTTCCTCAAGCGAGGTTTCGAAATCCAGGCCGGCCTCCCGAAGGGCGGCGCGGAAGCCATCGCGGCGCGCCACGGCGCGGCGGTCGCGGGTCAGGTCGTGGCCGATATAGCCGAAACTGTCATAACCACGCCCAAGCAGGTAATAGGCCATCGATTTGCCCGCCTGCACCTGAGACAGACCCACGGCCATGTCGACGGGATCGGCGTCGATCTCCATAATCTCCACAACGGGGCAGGGGGCGCGGGTCAGAAGCGTGCGCGCCTTGGGCGACAGGTCTGTGGTGGCGATCACAAGGCCCGCGGGCTGCCATTCCAGAAGTCCCGCGATCAGCCGCGCCTCTCGCGCGGTGTCGTAATTCGACACGCCCAGGATCGGGTGATAGCCGGCGGTCTCCAGACGCTCTTCCAGCCCGTAAAGGACGTCGGGAAAGACGATGTTGGAGAGCGATGGCAGGATCACCGCGATCTGGTTCGAGGTGCGCCCGCCAAAGGACCCGGCGAGGCGGTTGCGGACATAGCCGGTCTGCTCCAACGCCTCTTCGACCCGCCGGACGGTATCTGGCGAGACGTTGGCCGCGCCGCGCACCACGCGGGACACGGTGATCTCACTCACTTGGGCGAGTTTGGCCACTTCGGCCAGCCGAACCTTCGATGAGGCACTCATCGTCTTTTATTCTCTCCGCGCTTTCCTATATCGGCATGATAACGCCGATCAGCGATGCAAAAAAGATCATAAATGGAGTGTAGTCTTGTTTGACAGCGCTGTCATTGCATCATAGCAAAGTTCGGCGAGGGAGGGTTGATATGCGTATTGTCATCACCGGCGCCGCCGGATTTCTGGGCCGCGCCCTGATCGAACGACTGGCCAGCGCCGGAGCGGTCGATGTCGAGGGGGAGCCGAGACAGATCCACGAGATCCTCGCCTGCGATGTGGTCGAGGCGCCACTGGCCAGCCTGGCCGCGACCTATCCGCTGGTCCGCCCGCTTCTGGGCAGGGTGGGAGATCCGGATGTTCTGGGCGCCATCGTCACCGCGCAGCCCGACCTTGTCGTGCATCTGGCCGCAGTCGTCTCAAGCGCCGCGGAAGAGGATTTCGGGCTGGGCCTGAGCGTCAATGTCGAGGCGACGATGGCGCTGATCCAGGCGCTGGAGGTGTTGCAGACCCCGCCGGTCTTCGTCTTTGCCTCCTCCGTCGCGGTCTTTGCCTGCGAGAACAACGAGGTCATCCAAGACACGACCCCACCCACTCCGCGCAGCAGCTATGGCGCACAAAAGTTGATCGGGGAGGTCCTGGTCCGCGATGCGAGCCGACGGGGGATCTTGCACGGGCGCAGCGCGCGGGTGCCGACGATTTCGGTGCGCCCGGGAAAGCCGAACCGCGCGGCCTCGTCATTCGCAAGCGGGATCATCAGAGAGCCAATGACGGGCCAGGACGCGGTCTTGCCGGTGGGGCGCGACGTGCGGTTGCACCTGGCCTCCCCGGATCGGGCGATCGACAATTTCCTGCACGCCATGGCGTTGCGGCAGGAGGTGTTGGAAGGGGAGACCACGATCACGCTGCCGGGCCTTTCGGTGTCGGTGGGCGAGATGCTGGAGACGCTGCGCAACGAGGCGGGAGAGGGGATTGCGGCCCGCGTCCACTCAAAGCCAGACGCGGGTGTAGAGGCCATCGTGAAAAGCTGGCCCGGAGGCATCGAGACCCCGCGCGCGGAGGCGTTGGGCTTTCAGAGAGATGGATCATTTCGCGACCTGCTGGAGCAATTCCGGCAGACGCTTTCGACGCCGGCATGACCGGCATTCAAGACCAAGGGAGGACGACCATGAGACTGACGTTACTGGCCGCTGCAGCGGCCGCGATGATCGCCGGCACCGCGCAGGCCAACCAGGTCACCATCGGCCACACTGTGTCCGCGGACAGCCATTACGGCATCGGCGCACAGGCCTTTCTGGACACGCTCGCCGACGTGTCGGGCGGAGAATGGTCCGGCAGCCAGGCGCCCGCTGGGCAGTTGGGCGGTGAGCGGGACATGATCGAGGGGCTGCAGATCGGCTCGGTCGATATGGTGATCACATCGACCGGCCCGCTGGGCAATTTCGTGCCCGAGGTCTATGCGCTGGATCTGCCGTTCCTGTTCCGTGACTACGACCACGCCCGCACGGTTCTGGACGGGGAGATCGGGCAGGAATTGCTGGAGAAGATGCGCGATGCCGATCTGGTGGGCCTGGCCTGGACGGAGAACGGGTTTCGCCATGTGACCAACTCCCAAAGGCCGATCAACACGCCGGAGGATCTGAACGGCCTGAAGCTGCGCACGATGGAAAACCGCGTGCATATGGAGGCGTTCCAGAACATGGGCGCGGCGCCGACCCCGATGGCGTTTCCGGAGCTTTTTTCGGCTCTGCAACAGGGCGTTGTGGACGGGCAGGAGAACCCGGTCGTCGTGATCACGACGTCGAATTTCTGGGAAGTGCAGAACCATGTCTCGCTCACGGGCCATGTCTATTCGCCAGCCATCATTCTGGTCTCGCCGATCCTGTGGGACGGGCTGAGCGAGGAAGAACAGGGCTGGTTCCGCGAAGCAGCCGCCGCGTCGGTCGAGGCGACACGCGCGGAGGTGCTGAGGCTTGAGGAAGAAGGCATCGAGCTGATGCGCGCGCAGGGGATGGAGGTCATCACGGAGATCGACAAGGCCCCGTTCCAGGAACTCGCCGAGGCCGCATACAGCGTCTATACGGAGCAATACGGCACTGAAATGGTCGAGCGCATTCAGGCGGTCGAATAAGATATCCCGGCGGGTCCAGTGATGGATCCGCCGGTTTCGTTTGAACGGGCAGAGACCCGGAGGGATCGTGAAAGATGCGGCTTTTCCTGACGTTTGAGCGCTGGAGCACATGGCTCGCGCTCACGCTGGCCATCGTGTTCCTGATCATCGCCGCAGCACTGGCGATGTGGCAGGTCACAACCCGCTTCGTGATCGGCGTGCCGTCGACCTGGTCGGAGGTGATCACGCGCTCGGCGATGATCTGGTCGGTCTTTCTGGGCGTGGCGGCCACCTATCGGCACGGGTCGATGATCGCGATGGAGATCGTGCAGAGGGCGCTGCCGGGGCGGCTTGGATTATGGCTCTATCTCGGGGCGAATGCGCTGTCGGTGACGTTCTTTGCGATCCTCTTCTGGCAAGGCTGGGGCATGACCGAGAGGGTGGCCCGCCAGACGCTGGCCGCGCTTGAAGTGTCCATCGCCTGGGTCTACGCGGCCCTGCCGGTGGGCGCGGTTTTCGCCATCATCGCGATCCTGGGCTGTTCGCTGCGTGCCTTGCAGGCCGGGTCCAGCATGGCCGCGACAGAGCCGATCCTGGATTATGAGGCCAAGCCATGAATGCCGCCATCGCCCTATCGCTTGCGATCTTCTTTCTGATCGGCGTGCCCATTGCGGTGGCCATTGGTCTGGCCGCCATCGTGGGCATCGAGGCGCATGGACGCCTGCCGCTTCTGCTAGTCGCGCAACGGATGTTCGCGGGCATCGACAGTTTCCCGCTGATGGCGATCCCGCTGTTCATCCTGGCGGGCAATCTGATGAGCGCGGGGGGCATTTCCCGCAGACTTGTCGATCTGGCCAAGGCGCTGGTGGGCGGCATTCAGGGCGGGTTGGCCTGTTCCTGCGTGCTGACCTGCATGATGTTCGCCTCCGTCTCGGGCTCGTCCGTTGCCACGACCTTTGCCATTGGGGCGATCCTGATCCCGGCCATGGCAAGGCACGGCTATCCCAAGCCGCTGGCGGCCTCCATCCAGGCCAGTTCGGCGGAGTTGGGCGTGCTGATCCCGCCGTCGATCCCGCTGATCCTGTATGGCGTGTCGACGAATACCTCGATCGAGCAGCTCTTTATCGCGGGCATCGGGCCGGGCCTGCTGGTGGGGGGTGCGCTGATGCTGACGGTGATCCTGATCTGCCGGGCGCGCGGCCTGGGGCTGGAGGACGGCAAGGACCGCCCCTCGCTGCGCGCCGCGACCATCGCCGCCTTGCCGGCCTTGCTGGTGCCTTTCGTGATCATCGGAGGGATTTATTCGGGGGTCTTTACCCCGACCGAAGCCAGTGCCGCCGCCGTGGCCGCCGCCATTATCGTCAGCCTCGTCTTTTACCGCGAATTGCCGCTGCGGGCGTTGCCCAATATCCTGAAACGCACGGTGGTGTCGTCGACGGCAATCATGCTGATCATCTCGGCCGCGGCGCTCTTTTCGTTCCTGATCACCCGGTCGGGCCTGCCCAATGACATTGCCGCCTGGTTCAATGCGGTGTTCGAGAGCCGGTTTGCCTTCCTGCTGGTCGTCAACCTCCTGTTGTTGCTGGTGGGCATGTTCATCGAAACCTCTGCCGCGATCCTTGTGCTGGCGCCGATCCTTGCGCCCATCGCCATCGCCTACGGCGTGGATCCGGTGCATTTCGGGCTGATCGTCGTGGTGAACCTGGCGCTGGGGATGATCACGCCGCCCTTGGGCGTGAATCTGTTCGCGGCGTGCGCGGTGGCGGGGATACCTGTGGAGCGGATCATTCCGCAGCTCATCTGGTTCGTGCTGGTTGTCTTTGGCTGCCTGATGCTGATCACGTATGTGCCGATGATCGCACTGGGTCCGGTCGAATTGCTGGTGGGGAGATAGCTGTGGTGGCTTTGTCTTTGGCCCACCGACCGTGTGGGCTTATGACGACAACGTAACAATGAAAAAGCTCTCCGCCGAGAGAGCGGGACAGACAAGACCGGGAGAGTGACGTGAAACTTGGATGTATCGGGGATGATTTTACGGGGTCCTCGGATCTCGCCAATACGCTGACGCGGCAGGGGATGCGCAGCGCCGTCTATGTGGGCGTGCCGGACGGCCCGGCCGAGGCGGAGATCGAGGCGGGGGTGGTTGCGCTCAAGTCCCGGTCGATTCCGGCGCAGGAGGCCGTCAGGCTGTCGCTGGAGGCGCTGGATTGGCTGAAAGGACAGGGCTGTACACAGTTTCTGTTTAAATACTGCTCGACCTTCGACAGCACGGCGGACGGCAATATCGGCCCGGTCGCCGAAGCGCTGGCAAATGCGCTGGAGGCACCAAGGGCTGTGTTCTGCCCGGCCTTTCCCAGCACGGGCAGGGCGGTTTTTCAGGGCCATCTGTTTGTGGGCGACCGGCTTTTGTCGGAAAGCGGGATGCAGAACCATCCGCTGACCCCGATGACCGACCCGGATCTGCGCCGCGTTCTGGCGAAACAGAGCCAAACGGGGGTGGGCCATGTGCCGTTGGCCCAAGTCAGCGAGGGCGCGGAGGCGGTGCGCGCGGCGATGGAGGCAGAGCAGGCCGAGGGGCGGCGTTTCATCGTGGCGGATGCGATCACGGACCCGGATCTGATGACCTTGGGTGCTGCGCTGGCCGATGACGTGCTGATCACCGGAGGGTCGGGGATCGCCCTGGGGCTGCCCGCCAATTTCCGCGCACGGGGCGAGATTGGCGAGGCCACTGGCGACTGGAGTGGCGAGGCGGGAAAGGCGGCGATCCTGTCGGGGTCCTGTTCCATCGCGACACGCGGGCAGGTGGCCCGGCACAAGGCACAGCACCCGGCACGGGAGATCACGGCGGAGGACGTGCTGGACGGGCGCCTGACACCGGAGGATATGGCGGACTGGCTGGCCGGGCAGGAGGGTCTGCCGCTGGCCTATTCCTCCGCCGATCCGGACATCGTGCGCGCCACGCAGGACCGCCACGGGACAGAGCGCGTCGCGGGCGCGCTGGAGGCGTTCTTTGCCGCCACCGCGCGGGCCTTGACCGCACGCGGGGTGCGCCGGTTGATCACGGCAGGCGGCGAGACCTCTGGCGCGGTCGTCGAAGGTCTGGGCCTGACGGCGCTCTCCATCGGGCCGGAGATCGCGCCCGGTGTGCCGGCGGTGCGCGCGTCGGATGATCTGGTGCTGGCGCTGAAATCCGGCAATTTCGGGGGCGAGGACTTCTTTGCTGAGGCCGCCGCCGTGCTGGAGGGCGCGGCATGAGCGACGCCAAGCTGCGCGAGGATATCTGTTTCTGGGCCAAGTCGATGTTCGACCGAGGCCTGACGGGCGGTGCGTCTGGCAACATCTCGGCCCGGACGGAGGATGGCGGTCTGCTGGTCACACCGACGGGCGCAAGCTTCGGACGGCTCGATCCGGGCCGGTTGTCGCGGTTTGATGCAGAGGGCCGGCATGTGGCGGGCGACAAGCCCACCAAGGAGATGCCGCTGCACACGGCGTTCTACGAGACCCGGAAAAGCGCGGGCGCGGTGGTGCATCTGCATTCCACTCATTCCACAGCCCTGTCGATGCTGCCAGAGGTGGACGAGGACAACATGCTGCCCCCGCTCACAGCCTATCCGGTCATGCGGCTGGGCAAGGTCAAACGCCTGCCGTTCTTCCGACCGGGAGATCCGGAGATGGGAGAGGCCGTGCGCGGCCTTGCGGGTAAACGCAGCGCCGTGGTGCTGGCCAATCACGGACCTGTCGTGGCGGGCAAGGAACTGGAGGCGACGGTCTACGCCATCGAGGAACTGGAGGAGGGCGCCAAGCTCGCAATGCTGTTGCGCCACGCCAACCCCAGGGGCATGACGGATGCGCAGGTGATGGATCTTGTGCGCCATTACGGGGTGGAGTGGGACTGATGCAGCTATCGGCCAATCTGGGTTTTCTCTTCACCGATCTTACGCTGCCCGACGCGATCCGTGCTGCCAAGGCGCAGAGGTTCGACGCGGTGGAATGTCATTTTCCGTTCGACCAGCCTGAGGCAGATGTATCCGCCGCGTTGCAGGAGACCGGTCTGCCGATGCTGGGCCTGAACACCTGGCCCGGTGACCGCGGGGGCGGGGATTTCGGCCTTTGCGCATTGCCGGAGAGGCGCGAAGAGGCCCGCGCGGCGATGGATCAGGCGATTGCCTATGCGCGCGCCATCGGCTGCGCCGCGGTGCATGTGATGGCCGGGCGCACGGATGGCGGCGCGGAGGCGGAGGCGTGCTTTCGCGAGGCTTTGTCCTATGCCTGCGCCGCTGCCCCGGAGTTGACCATCCTGATCGAGCCGCTGAACCACCGCGACGTGCCGGGCTATCATCTGGTGCAGATGGATCACGCGGCGCGGATCATCGACGATCTGGGGCATGCCAATCTGAGGATCATGTACGACCTTTATCACGCGCAGATCATGCGGGGGGATCTGAACGGTCAATTCACTGCACATCGGGATCGGATCGGACATATCCAGATAGCCTCTGCCCCCGACCGGGGCGAGCCGGGGCAGGGGGAGGTCGACCTCCTCTGGCTCTGCCGCTGGCTGGCGGATCAGGGCTGGGACCGGCCCATCGGGGCTGAATACAAGCCCCGCCAGGGCGACACGGTCGCAGGTCTGGGCTGGATGGCGGCGTTTCGCGACTAACCCTTGCGTGAAAAGGGATCGGGCGGGGTGTTCAAGCGGACATGCCGCATGAAGGCCCGCGCGATACGGGGCACCGGGCGCTGGTCGGAGAGGACGAAATAGCTCTGATACCGGATCGGAGAGGCGAAGGGGACAAAGGTCAGATCGTCGGCCCGGTACTGGTAGAGAGGGAAGGGGTTGATGATGGCCAGCCCCAACCCCTCCATCGCGAGGTCGGCGGCGGCGAAGGAGGTCGAAACCTCTGCCACGATCCGCGCCTCTGCCCGGTTCTGATGCAACAGGCGGTCAAGCTGGCCGCGCCGTGCGTGCCGGTGGGTCAGGGCGATGATGCTTTGGCGGTGCAGATCGCCCGGGCGGATCTCGGCCCGGGTCGCCAGAGGATGGTCGGGGCGCATGGCGCAGACGGCCTGCGACAGGCGGTAGGGGACCAGCTTGATCCCGGCCCGCGACAGTTCGACCCCGGTGATGCCCAGATCGAAGCGGTTTTCAAGGATGCCGCGCGTGACCTCGTCAGAGGTGTTCACGTCGAAGCTGATGAAGAAATGAGGGTTCGCCCTTAGAAACCCGCCGATCTGCGAAATCAGGAAGCGATGCGCATAGCTGGGCGGGGCACAGAGGCGGAGGGTCTCCTGTACCGGCTCGGACGGCCCGTCGATGCGGTTGAGCGCGTCGAAGAGAGGGTCGAGCCGCCGGTTGAGGCGCACGGCCTCCTGCGTGGGGCGCAGGCGTCCCCCGTCCCGTTCGAAGAGCGTCGCCCCGATGCGGTTTTCAAGGTTCGCCACCGCCCGGCTGACGGTCGATTGCGACAGGCCAAGCTGGCGCGCCGCGCCGGTGGTGGTGCCGGCCTGCATCAGCGCGCGCAGAGCCTGGTATTCGGGGATGGAGTGCCAGCTTTTGGTTTTGGTCAAGGCGAGGATCCGGCGGGAGTGACTAAGTCTATGCGTAAAATGCATAGCATTAGCGCTTCGCCATGCCAAATTCGCTGTTAACCTTTTGGGGTTGCCGCTTCTCACACCAGGACAATCTGCCTCGTGACGGATACCTCACCGCTGATTTTCGACGGGCACAACGATGTGCTCTCCAAGCTTTATCGCGCGGGCGGGGTGCCTTCGGCACAGACGTTCACCAGCGGGCGCGAGGGCGCCATCGATGTGCCCAAGGCGCAGGCGGGCGGGTTTGGGGGCGGTTTCTTCGCGGTCTACGTGCCGTCCCCCGCCGATCTCGACTTCAAATTCCAAGAGATGACGAAACCGGCCTACGACCTGCCCTTGCCGGAGCCCATCGACTGGGAAGACGCCTTGCCCGTCGCGATGAGCCAGGCCGCGATCCTGATGGAGCTGGAGCGCCAGGGCGCGTTGACCATCTGCCGAACCGCCGCCCAGATCCGCGAGACGCTGGCCGACAACCGCATCGCCGCGATCTTTCATATCGAGGGGGCGGAGGCGATTGACCCGGATCTGCACACGCTCGATGTTCTTTATGCCGCCGGGCTGCGTTCTCTCGGGCCGGTCTGGAGCCGGACGACGATCTTTGGCCACGGGGTGCCGTTCCGCTATCCCGCTACGCCGGATATCGGAGAAGGCCTGACCGATCACGGCCTGCGGTTGGTCAAACGCTGCAATGCGCTTGGCATCATGATTGACCTGTCGCATCTGAATGCGGCGGGGTTCTGGGACGTCGCGCGCCATTCCGAGCATCCGCTGGTGGCCACCCATTCCAACGCCCATGCCATTTGTCCGCATGCCCGCAACCTCACCGATGACCAACTTTTAGCCATTCGCGAAAGCGATGGTATGGTAGGGTTGAATTTCGCTGTCGCCTTCCTGCGGGACGATGGCAGGATGCTGGCGGATGTACCGCTGGAGCAGGTGCTGCGCCATCTCGATCATCTGATCGAGATACTGGGCGAAGACCGTGTGGGGATGGGTTCGGATTATGACGGGGCGGTGGTGCCCGACGGGCTGACCACTGTCGCCGACCTGCCGGCTTTGCGGCAGGCCATGGCCGATCACGGCTATGGGGCAGAGCTGATCCGAAAGCTGTGCCACGACAACTGGCTGCGCGTTCTGGAAAAGACCTGGGGGTCCTGACCGCGCCGCCCAATCTGGGGATTTACAACAGGAGAGGTTCAAAAAATGAACACTTTGAACAGACTATTGACCGGGGCCGCGGTAGGGCTTGCCATCGCGGTATCCTCGGTGACGATGACGGTGGCGGAAACGCCGCCGAACATGCTGGTGATCGCCAACCGGATCGACGACATCACGACGCTGGACCCGGCGGAGAGCTTTGAATTCGCAGGCTCGGACGTCAGCCGCAACGTGTATCAGAAGCTGATCAACTTCGATCCGATGAACCTGGATGCGGGATATCAGCCGGAGATCGCGGAAAGCTGGACGGTCAGCGACGACGGCCGCACGATCACGTTCACCATTCGCGAGGGGCTGACCTTTCATTCCGGTAACCCTGTAACGGCGGAAGATGTGGAATTCTCGCTGCGCCGGGCGGTTATCCTGAACAAGACACCGGCCTTCATCCTCACGCAGTTCGGCTTTACCGAGGAGAATGTCGAGGAAACCATCGTCGCCGAAGGCAACACGGTGCGCATCACCACCGACAAGCCCTATGCGACCTCTTTCGTGCTGAACTGCCTGACCTCCACCATCGGCGGGATCGTCGATATGGAGACGGTGATGGCCAATGAGGTCGATGGCGACATGGGCAATGCCTGGCTGCGCACGAATTCCGCCGGATCGGGGGCCTACAGCCTGGTGAGCTGGCGCCCGAACGAAAGCGTGACCCTGCAGGCAAACCCCAACTTCTATCTGGGCGCGCCGGCGATGGAGCGGGTGATCGTCCGCCACGTGCAGGAGAGCGCGTCGCAGCGTCTGCTGCTGGAGCGGGGCGATATCGACATGGCGCGCAACCTCAACCCCGAGGATATCGCGGGCGCGCGGGAGGCCGAAGGCATCAAGATCCATGACGAGTTGCGTGGGCGGCTGATGTATCTGGCCTTCAACCAGAAGCACCCGGAACTGTCGAAGCCCGAAGTGCGACAGGCGATGAAATACCTGGTCGATTATCAGGGCATGCAGGACAGCTTCCTCAGCGGGCAATACACGATCCACCAGAATTTCCTGCCCAGGACGTTCCTGGGTGCCGTGGACGAGAACCCGTTCAGCCTGAACATCGAGAAAGCCAAGGAACTGCTGGCGGCCGCGGGTGTGCCGGAGGGGCTGACGATCGAGGCCGGCGTGCGCGAGGCGCAAGAGCGGATCGAGATCGCGCAGACCTTCCAGAACGCGCTGTCACAGGTGGGCATTCAGCTTGATATCACCGTCGGCACGGCCAAGCAGATCCTGGGCCGCTACCGCGCACGGGAGCTGGACGTTTACATCGGGGCCTGGGGACCGGACTATCCGGATCCGCACACCAATGCGGGCACCTTCGCATATAACCCCGACAATTCGGACGAGGCCAATGCCACGGGCCTTCTGGCCTGGCGCAACAGCTGGGACACTGGCGGGCTGACCGAGATGACGGATGCCGCGGTGGTCGAGAATGACACCGATGCTCGGGTGAAGATGTACGCGGATATCCAGTCGCAATTCCGCGACACGTCTCCTTTCGTGGTGATGTTCCAGAAGATCGAACAGGCCGCGATGCAGGAGAATATCCAGAACGTCAATCTGGGCGGCGCCACGACGGCGGTGACCTATTGGGTGATCACCAAGTAAATGGCGTTCGCTGACAAAACCGGGGAGGGGCGCGGCCGCGTGTCCCTTCCAAACTGGCTGCGCCGGACATTGGTCACGCTGGGTTCGATCGCGGTCACGATGCTGGGGCTTTTGTTCGTGACCTTCATCATCGGGCGGGTCATGCCCATCGACCCGGTTCTGGCCATCGTGGGCGAGAGGGCCAGCCAGGAGACCTATGATCAGGTCTATCGGGAACTGGGGCTGGATCAGCCGCTGCTGGTGCAATTTGCCTATTATCTCTGGGACGTGGTGCGCGGTGATTTCGGCATGTCGCTGCTGAATGCTCGCCCGGTTGCCGAAGACATCGCCCGCGTCTTTCCCGCCACGCTGGAACTGGCCACGTTGGGCACCATCATCGGGGTCGTGCTGGGCGTGCCGCTGGGTGTGGTGGCCGCCGTCCGGCGCGGATCGTGGATCGACCAGATCGCGCGGGTCGTGGCGCTGGTGGGCTATTCGATGCCGATCTTCTGGCTGGGCCTGATGGGCCTTCTGGTCTTTTACGGCATCCTCGGCTGGGTCAGCGGACCCGGCAGGCTGGACATCTTCTATCAGGACATCGTGCCCACGCGCACGGGCATGATCCTGATCGACAGCGCGCTGGCGGGCAATTGGTCGGTCTTCGGCAATGCATTCAGCCACATCGTGCTGCCTGCTTCGCTGCTGGGATACTATTCACTGGCCTATATCAGCCGCATGACGCGGAGTTTCATGCTGGAACAGCTCTCCTCCGAATACGTCACCACGGCGCGGGTCAAGGGCCTGTCGGAGCGGGCCGTGATCTGGGGTCACGCCTTCAAGAACATCCGGGTGCAGCTTCTCACCGTGATCGTGCTGAGCTATGCCAACCTGCTGGAAGGGTCGGTGCTGACCGAGATCGTCTTTTCCTGGCCCGGTATCGGCAGCTACATCACCACGGCGCTTTTAAGCGCGGACATGAATGCCGTTCTGGGTGGAACGGTCGTGGTGGGGCTGATCTTCATCTGTCTGAATATCCTGTCGGATCTGCTCTACAGGGTTCTGGATCCGAGGTCGAAATGAGCGAAACGATGACCTTGCGCGCGTGGCTTCTGACCGACGCGCCCACCTCGCGCCGCCATGCGCGGCTGGCGAGCCTCTACAAGGGGTGGCTGTCCTTCAGTTCCAACACGATGGCGATGCTGGGGCTTGGGATCATTGTGGCCCTGCTGCTGATCGCGGCCTTCGCGCCATGGCTGGCGCCGCATGATCCCTTCGCGCAGGACCTGACGAACCGGCTACAACCCCTCGGCTCGCCGGGGCATGTGCTGGGCACCGACAGTCTGGGCCGCGATATCCTGAGCCGGCTGATCTATGGCAGCCGGATCACGCTTTACATCGTGGCGCTGGTGGCGCTGATCGCGCCCCTGGCGGGTCTGATCGTGGGCACGCTGGCGGGCTATGCGGGCGGCTGGGTCGATGCGGTGCTGATGCGGATCACCGATATCTTCCTGGCCTTTCCGCGCCTCGTTCTGGCGCTGGCTTTCGTCGCGGCCCTTGGCGCGGGGATCGAGAATGCGGTGCTCGCCATCTCTCTCACCGCCTGGCCGCCCTATGCGCGGATTGCGCGGGCCGAGACGCTGACCATCCGCAGCTCGGACTATATCTCGGCGGTGCGGTTGCAGGGTGCGGGGCCGATCCGGATCATCACCAAACATATCTGGCCGCTCTGCATCTCGTCACTGATCGTGCGGGTGACGCTGGACATGGCGGGCATCATCCTTGCCGCGGCGGGCCTTGGATTTCTGGGCCTTGGCGCGCAGCCACCCAGCCCGGAATGGGGGGCGATGATCTCCGAAGGGCGGCGGTTCATCCTCGATCACTGGTGGGTCGCGACGATGCCGGGGCTGGCCATCTTCACCGTGTCGCTGGCCTTCAACCTTCTGGGGGACGGGCTGCGCGATGTGTTGGATCCCAAGGATGGGGGCAATCAATGAGCCTTCTGGATGTCGAGAACCTGTGGGTGAAATTCCCCACCCGCCAGGGCCTTTTCGAGGCTGTGCGCGGCGTCACCTTCTCTCTGGGCAAGGAGAGGCTGGGGATCGTGGGCGAAAGCGGGTCGGGCAAGTCCATGACCGGCCGCGCGATCCTGCGGCTGATCCGCAAGCCGGGTATCGTAGAGGCTGACCGCATCGCACTGGAAGGCACCGATCTGATGGGCCTGAGCGAGGTGCAGATGCGCGGCGTGCGGGGCCAGAAGATTTCCATGGTGATGCAGGATCCCAAATTCTCGCTGAACCCCGTTGTGCGCGTCGGCGATCAGATCATTGAGGCTTATCAGCAGCACAACCGCGTGTCGAAGACCGAGGCCCGCACCAAGGCGCTGGAGATGCTGGAGGCGGTGTCGATCCGCGATGCCGACCGCGTGATGCGGGCTTATCCGCACGAAGTGTCGGGCGGGATGGGCCAGCGGATCATGATCGCGATGATGCTGATCCCCGACCCGCAGATCCTGATCGCGGACGAGCCGACCTCGGCCCTTGACGTGTCGGTGCAGCGGCAGGTGCTGGGCATTATGGACCGGCTGGTCAAGGATCGCGGCATGGGCCTGATTTTTATCAGCCACGACCTGAACCTTGTCGCCGAGTTCTGCGACCGGGTGCTGATCATGTATGCGGGCCGGATCGTGGAGACCTGCGACGCCGACAAGCTGCACGCCGCACAGCACCCCTATACGCAAGGCCTGCTCAACTCGCTGCCCCGCCTCGACCGGCCCAGCGGGCGGTTGGAGGTGCTGGACCGCGATCCGGCCTGGGCGGACGGGCCAAGCGTTTCGGGGCGTGCATCATGATCGACATTTCAGGTCTGAATGTCTGGTTCGGCGAAGGACGGGACCGTGTCGATGCGGTGCGCGGTGCCAGCTTTCACGTGGAAAAGGGCGAAAGCTTTGGCCTCGTGGGCGAGAGCGGGTCGGGCAAATCGACGATCCTGCGCGCGATCACGGGACTGGCGCCGACCTGGTCGGGGCAGATCACGGTGGCGGGCCAGCCGCTGAAAGGTGGGGCGCGGGATCGCGCGTTCTACAAACACGTGCAGATGGTGTTTCAGGATCCCTATGCCTCGCTTCATCCACGCCATTCTGTCGATCAGGTTTTGGGCGAGACGTTGCAGCTTCACGGCTTCCGCGACATCGATGCGCGGGTGCGCCAGTTGCTGGAGGATGTGGGCCTCGGCGGGCGGTTCCGCTTTCGCTATCCCCACCAGCTTTCCGGAGGTCAGCGGCAGCGTGTGGCCATTGCCCGGGCGCTGGCGGGAGAGCCGGATATCCTGCTGCTCGACGAACCAACCTCGGCGCTGGATGTATCGGTGCAGGCCGAGATCCTGAACCTGCTGACCGATCTGCGCGCTCAAAGGGGGCTGACCTACCTTATGGTCTCCCACGATTTGCCGGTCATCGGCCATATGTGCGAACGCCTGGCGGTGATGAAAGAGGGCGAAATCGTCGAAATCATGGGCGTCGGCGACCTGCGCGCGCTGCAGGCCTCCCATCCTTATGCCCAATCTCTGGTGAAAGCCTCGGTCGCGCCCTTGTCCTGAGCGGGACAAGGGGCGGCCCGTATGCGATATGTGGCGATCAGATCGCTTAACATCCGCCGGGAAATCCGACTTGGGAAAGGCAAGGGGTTTCGAAGGCCGGACAGCTAGAGCATTCGCTTCAGGAGCCCGTCCTTCTTCACGAGCTGATGACGCAGCACCAACCCAATATGTCCGACCATCGCAGCCAAAAGGACCCACCCGGCGCCGATATGCGCCCATTTCGCGATATCGCGCAGTGTATCGTCCTTGGTCAAAGGCCGTGGCATTTCCCAAACGCCAAACAGGTTCACCCCGTAATGGCCCCACATCACGTAAAGCCAGCCGGTCACAGGCATGACAAACATCGCGAGGTAGAAAACCTGCTCCACACGGTGGATGAAGGTTTGCTCACCCTTCGAAAGCGTAGGGGCCCAGGGAGGCAGGTGACCGAGCTGGCGGTTGATGATGCGGAGAATGGCCACAAACAGCGCGATCAAACCAAGCGATTTGTGCCAGTTGTAGTAGTCATTCGTGCTGATGCCCGCGAAGCTCGAATTGAAGCCGATGCTTGTCATGATGTTGCCGCCAACGAACTGGAGCGCGAACAGGATCACGATCAGCCAGTGAAAGACCTTCGTAAGCGTGCCGTAGCCGTGCTTGGAATTTGTGAGTGCCATGGTGTGAAGTCTCGTTCCATTTCGCCGAATGTGGTCCATCGGCCAGCAAAAATCTAGCGACTACGACGGTCATAAGGCACTGCAATCCGAAGACGGATCAGTTCGTTTGCGATGACGAGTCAAGTTGCCTCGCTTCGCGATCCGCCATGTGATGAAATCACTGGGTTCAACACCTGATTTCTAAGACTGTTGGGGTCCGACAGCAGACCTTCACACCACCTTGGGCGAAAAGGTAAGCTGCGGGAGGAAGCGCCATTTTGCTGCGCTTTCGCCAAGGTCCGCAAAGCGCAAGAAACGGGTCGATTGGTTGGCATGTATCAGCAAGGAAAGTGTCCATTGCGTAACGCATCGGACACAACATGCAGCCAGGCCAAAACCACAAGCTTAGTCAAAACTTCAATCGCCTTGCGTGGTCCAATCTGTTCGCTCAATCGGCCGAACAGATTGCTTTAGCCGCTGCCCCGCTCGTCGCTGTTCTGCTCCTCGGTGCAACGGCGTCTCAGGTTGGTTGGCTTCAGTTCGCTCTGACCTTGCCGTTTCTCGTTGTGGCGGTTCCAGCAGGACTGATAGCGGATCGAATCCCGCGCCAAAGATTGATGGCTTATGCCGAGAGCGTGAGGGCAATTTCACTGGTGGCAATCGTTGCTCTTTTAGCGACCGATCAACTCAACTTGCCAGTTCTGGCATTGCTGGGGCTCATTGGCGTCTGCGGAACGGTAGTGTTCACAGTAGCGGCCCCGGCCTTGGTGCCATCGCTTGTTCCAAGCGCTCTGTTCGGGCGGGCGAACGCCAGGCTAGAGCTTGCGGGGACGTCGGCCTTCGTTGCTGGCCCAGCAATCGGGGGTGCGCTGGTGGGTTGGACCGGTGCGCCAGCGGCGTTCGGGCTTGCAACCTGCCTGTCCATCTGGGCGACGTTTCTGCTGGTGCGCGTCAGCGAACCCGAGCGGGAGCCCGTGATAGGTCGCCGCCCGATCCGGGACATCGTGGAGGGCGCGGCGTTTGTCTTCGGGAATGAGCTACTTGCGCCGGTTTTCATTACTCAGTTCATCTTCAATGCGGCGTTCTTCGCACTGATGGCTGTCTTCGTGCCCCATGCAGTTCAGAACCTCGGCCTCTCTGCGACGGAAACGGGCGTCGTCATGAGTTTTCTGGGTGTCGGAATGCTCTGCGGCGCGTTCATTGCTCCGAGGGTCCTGTCAGCGATCCGATTTGGTCACGTGATCTCAGTCGGTCCGGTCTGTGGGTTTGTCGCTTCGTTGCTCATGGTTGCGACGATCTGGATGCCGTCCTTCTCGATCGCAGCCATTGGCTTCTTTCTGCTTGGTATCGGGCCGACGTTGTGGGTGATCAGCACCAACACCTTGCGTCAGTCCATCACGCCCGACGCGCTTCTTGGCAGGGTCTCAGCCATCAATGTCATGGCGCGCGGGGCGCGGCCCATCGGCGCTGGCATCGCCGCCGTGACGGCAGGTGCCTTCGGTCTTGAAGCCTGCCTCTTCTTAGCTGCATTTGGCTTTGGCGCACAAGCGATCACAATCCTCTCGTCACCGACGACCTCTCTATCATCGCAACCGGTCAAATCTGCTGCCTAGGTGTCAAAGCCGACATTCGCGCGCACCGCAGCATTTGTCGCTTTGGGCTCTTCGGACACCTTCGCCGCGCAGATTGCCAATGAACGCTTTCACTCACCGCGCGGCGCAACACGCCTTATTGCTGCGGCACTTCGCCTTTCGTCAAGTCACGGATTTTTCACATATCGGACTGACGCAAGAAACCCGGTTCAAAAAAATTGCCCGAACATCGGGGGCAGGGTGTCATGACCTTGGTCAGAACAGCAACACGGGTCCCGAAAATAGAAGTCTCATCCCAAGGGGGCTTCTAGCGGCGTTCAGTCTGCACTACCCCTTCAGCCATAAGGATAATTATGTAAAAAAATGTCTACCTGATCACACGAAAACAAAGGCAAAAGGCCCCAGCCCCCACCTTTGTCGTTCTGATCCGACAGCTCGCGCGCCTTGTCAGAGCAGGTCTTCGTGTCGTTCGCGGCTCATGCGTTCAACGCCGCACATTCCGGCACCGGTGTGCGCACCCGACCACTGTCGAGGTGGTCGAGCAGGTTATCGACCACCAACGCCCCCATCGCGGCGCGCGTTTCATGCGTTGCGCTGCCGACATGTGGCAGAAGGATGACGTTCGACATGTCAAACAAGGCTTCAGGCACCCGTGGCTCATCCTCAAAAACGTCGAGCCCGGCCCAACCGAGCCGGCCCTCCTGCAATGCTGCGACCAGGGCGGTTTCATCGACGACAGAACCGCGGGAGACGTTGATCAGCGTGCCCTCGGGACCAAGAGCGTCAATCACCGCCCGATTGACCAGATGGCGCGTGGAGGCCCCGCCCGGTGTGATGCAGATCAGGACATCCACATCGCGGGCCATCTCTTCGAGATCGCCATAGTACCGGTAAGGCTCATCCTTCCGGCTGCGCGTGTGATAGGAGATGTCGGCGTCGAAGGCCCGCAGCTTTTCGGCAATGGCGAGCCCAATCCGACCCAGCCCGAGAATGCCAACCTTTCGCCCGTCGGGACTGCGGGACAGGGGGGCGTTGCCGTCGCTTTCCCATGTCCCGGCCCGGACATAGGCATCGTCCATCAGCAGATTGCGATAGAGCGCGAGCATCAGCATCACCGCAGTCGTCGCAACCTCGGCATTCAGCACGTCCGGCGTGTGGCTGACCAGGATACCGCGCGCCAGGCAGGCATCGGTGTCGATCGCATCATAGCCGACGCCATAGCAGCTGACCATTTTCAGGTTCGGCAGGGCATCCATCACCGCGGCCGGCACCCCGTCATGTCCGTTGGTGGCAACATGCGTGATCGCCTCGCCTTGGGTGGCAAGGTCGGTTTCGGCCAAGCGGTGAATGGTGAAACGCTTCTCCATCCGTGCGAGCATCGCGTCGGTGGCGCCTCCGATCAGCAGCAGATCAGGCATCCTGTCCGACCTCCTGGCGTTGCTGGCCCAGCCTGGCGATGCCCAGCTCCATCACGTCGCCGGGTTTGAGATAGACGGGATCGGGTTTGATCCCCATCCCGACGCCGGGCGGCGTACCGGTGGAGATCACGTCCCCCGGATGCAAGGTGAAAAGCTGACTGAGATGCGCGATGATCTGGGCCACCGAAAAGATCATGGTCGCGGTGTTGCCGGTCTGCATCCGCTGACCATTTACATCGAGATGCATCGCCAGATCGTGCGGATCGGAAACCTCGTCCCGCGTGACCAGCCAGGGGCCGGTCGGGCCAAACGTGTCGCAGCTTTTGCCCTTTGTCCATTGGCCGGTCAGGTTGTTCTGAAAGTTGCGCTCTGACACGTCGTTGATCACGCAATAGCCTGCGACATGGTTCAACGCATCGGCTTCGCTCACGTATTTCGCCGCCGTACCGATGACGACGCCAAGTTCCACCTCCCAATCGGTATGCGCCGATCCGCGCGGCATCATGACCGTGTCATCGGGCCCGGAGATCGCCGAATTGGCTTTCATGAACAGGATCGGATGGTCCGGGATCGCGGCACCCGTCTCGGCCGCATGGTCCGAGTAATTCAGTCCGATACACATGAACTTGCCGATATTGCCGACACAGGGACCCAGGCGCGGGGCGCCGTCCACCTCTGGCAGACTTGTCGGGTCGAGGCCGCGCAGTTTGTCCAGGCCCGCATCGCTCAGCACGTCGTCCGCGATGTCGGGCACGACGCCCGACAAATCCCTGAGCACACCGCCGTCATCCAGCATTCCGGGCTTTTCAGCGCCCGGTTCCCCGTAGCGTAGCAATTTCATAAATGTCTCCTTCTGTCCCTGTTTGGGGCGATGTTCGAAATGATGTCAGTGGTTGTCCCGGGGCAGGCCCTTGCGAGAGATGTCGGTGTACTCCGCCGCACCGCGCAGGGTCATACCCTCGTCAAAGCGCCCAACCCGATCCCGGAAAATCTCCTGCCAGGGTGACTGGCTTGCCGGATGGGGGTAACCCGTCTGTTGCAGCTCCGCGCGCCGCGCGGCCAGGTCCTCTTCGGAAACAAGCATGTCGGCTGTGCAGGCCTTCAGATCAATCCGCACCCGATCGCCATTCCTCAGCAATGCAAGACCGCCGCCATCCGCCGCTTCGGGAGAGGCATTCAGGATGGAAGGGGAGCCGGAGGTGCCGGATTGCCGCCCGTCGCCGATGCAGGGCAACGCCTCTACCCCGCGTTTCAGCAGGTAGGAGGGCGGGCGCATGTTCACGACCTCCGCGCCGCCGGGATATCCTTTCGGGCCGGCCCCGCGCATGAAGAGGATGCAGCGTTCATCGATCTCTTCCGCCGGATCGTCGATGCGGTGGTGGAAATCTTCGGGGCCGTCAAAGACCACGGCGCGGCCCTCGAACGCGTTCGGGTCATCGGGGTTCGACAGATAGGTCTCACGGAAGGCTGCGCTGATCACGCTCGTCTTCATGATCGCACTGTCGAAAAGGTTGCCCTTGAGGTTGATGAAACCCGCCTCCGCCATCAGCGGAGCCTCCACGCTTTTGATCACCCGCTCATCTTCGGACCTTTGCGCGGCACAATTGTCCCCGATGGTCTGGCCGTTGACCGTCATCGCCTGCGGATGCGGAAGGTGATCGGCCGCCAGCAGCTCGCCCACGACAGCGGGCACGCCGCCGGCGCGCTGATAATCCTCGCCCAGATAGGCACCGGCGGGCTGAAGGTTTACCAAAAGCGGAACGTGGTGACCCAGGCGCTGCCAGTCATCATTGTCGAGCGGAACGCCCAGATGCCGGGCGATGGCGTTCAGGTGGATCGGCGCATTCGTAGAGCCGCCAATCGCCGAATTCACCACGATGGCATTCTCGAACGCCGTGCGGGTCATGATGTCGGACGGACGCAGATCTTCCCAAACCATCTCGACACTGCGCTTGCCGGTCTCGTAAGCCATCTGCCCACGCTCCCGAAA
Source organism: Thalassococcus sp. S3 (assembly GCF_004216475.1). Classification (GTDB taxonomy): domain Bacteria; phylum Pseudomonadota; class Alphaproteobacteria; order Rhodobacterales; family Rhodobacteraceae. The sequence continues at coordinate 26,729 of NZ_CP022306.1, forward strand.
GGGGGCGGGGATGGCCGCTGAACCGGGCATTTGCATTCCCAACGCTTCGGCCAGCGAATTCATTGTGGTGGCGGTGCCCATCGTATTACAATAGCCAACCGACGGTGCCGAGGAGGCCACCAGCTCCATGAAACCCTCGTCGTCGATCTCTCCGGCGGCGAGCATTTCACGGGCTTTCCAGACAATCGTGCCCGACCCGGTGCGCTCCCCCTTGAACCACCCGTTCAGCATCGGGCCGACCGAGAGGGCGATGGCGGGAATATTCACCGTCGCCGCCGCCATGAGCAAAGCGGGCGTGGTCTTGTCACATCCGATGGTGAGCACAACGCCATCCAACGGATAGCCGTATAGCGTTTCGACAAGGCTCAGATAGGCCAGGTTGCGGTCCAGCATCGCTGTAGGTCGCTTGCCCGTTTCCTGGATCGGATGCACCGGAACCTCGATGCAGGTGCCGCCCGCCGCGATGATCCCATCGCGCACGCGCTTTGCAAGCTCGATGTGATGTCGGTTGCAGGGGCTCAGATCGCTCCCCGTCTGGGCAATCGCGATGATTGGCTTGCCCGATTGCAGCTCGGCGCGTGTGAGGCCGTAATTCAGATACCGCTCCAGATAAAGCGCGGTCATTTCCGGGTTGTCCGGATTCATGAACCACTTGCGCGAGCGGAGGTCTTCGATGCCGATCTTCTTGCTCATGAGAAATCCTTTGCTGGAACGTCAGCCGGACCAGCCGCCGTCGATGATATGCGGCTGTCCGGTGGTAAAGGCGCTTTCGTCGCTGGCCAGGTACACGACAAGCGCCGCAATCTCTTCGGCCTTGGCGACGCGCCCCATCGGCTGGCGCGCGACGAACTGGCGCAAGGCTTCCTCGTAACTGCCCACCTGCTCGCCCAGGGCTTTCACGCGGTCGTGCCAGCTTGGGCTTTCGACCGTGCCCGGACAGATGCAGTTACACCGGATCCCCTTGTCGATGAAATCGACCGCCACCGATTTGGTCAGCCCGATCACGGCCGCCTTGGTGGTGCCGTAGATGAACCGGTTCGGCGCGCCGATCACGCTGGAGGCCGCCGACGACATGTTGATGATCGACCCGCCGCCCCGCTCCAGCATGCCGGGAAGGGCGGCTTGGATCGTGCGCATCATCGACCGGACGTTCAGCTCAAAGGCAAACTCCCACTCCTCGTCCTTCGCCTCTAGAACCGAACCGTGATGCACGAAGCCCGCGCAGTTAAAAAGGACATCCGGCGCAGCACGGATCACACCGTCCGCGACGCTTGCCTCATCGCGCACGTCCAGAACGAAGGTCTCGATGCCCTGCCCTGCAATTTCCGCCAGGGCTTTGGCGTCGACATCGGTGGCGAACACCTCTGCGCCCTCTTCCGCCATCGCAAGCGCGCTGGCACGCCCGATCCCCTGCCCCGCCGCTGTGACGAGGGCGCGTTTTCCGCTTAAGCGACCCATGATGCTCCTCCTGAGGCCCTTTCATTCGAGCCCTTGATTTCTGTTAGCGTATGACAGCAAATCGGCGAAGACCAGACAGCGAAGGGTGTGTCGATATGCAGATTGCAGTGCTTGGAACCGGATTGATGGGCGCCCCGATGGGGGCCAACCTGCTCAAAGCCGGGTTCGATCTGACTGTCTGGAACCGCTCGACCGCAAAGGCGCAGCCGCTGGCCGCGCAAGGCGCCACCGTCGCCGACACGGCTGCGGACGCGGTCGCTGGCAAGGACGTGGTGATCACCATGCTGAGCGATGGCCCCACGGTTCTTGCGCTGGTCGATCAGATCGCGCCCGCACTGCGGCAGGGCGCGCTTTGGATCGACATGTCCTCCACTCGCCCCGAGGAAGCCCGCGCCCAGGCCGCGCGGCTGAGCCCGCTGGGCGTGGCCCATCTCGACGCGCCGGTCTCTGGTGGGACAAAGGGCGCGGAAAGCGGCTCTCTCGCCATCATGGTCGGCGGTAAAGCGGAAACCTTCGCCACCGCGACCCCTGTTTTCGAAGCGATGGGCCGTCCCACCCATGTCGGCCCGTCCGGGACCGGCCAGCTTTCCAAGCTCTGCAACCAGGCCATCGTCGCGGTCACGATCGGCGCTGTGGCCGAGGCGATGTTTCTGGCCGAAAGCGGTGGCGCGGACCCCGCCGCCCTGCGTGCCGCGCTGCAGGGCGGATTCGCCGACAGCACCATCCTGCAACAGCATGGAGCCCGCATGACGACCGGAGATTTCAATCCCGGCGGCCTCTCCAAATTTCAGCTCAAGGACCTCGACAACGTGCTGAACGAGGCGCGTGCTCACGACCTTACGCTTCCTGTCACTCAACATATCCGTGACCGCTTTGCCTATTTTGTCGAGGACATGGCGGGCGGGGAGCTGGATCACTCCGGCCTCTATCTCGAACTCAAGCGGCAGAACGGATTGTGACATCTCAGACCACCAGATTGCGTTTGAGGTGGTCGTAAATCGCATCCCGGCATTGCACGACGTCGCGGGCCAGCGCGGCGTTCAGAATGGCCTGATGCTCGGCGATGATGGCACGGAAGTAATCCGCGCCGAAATCACGCTCCAGCCCAACCATCTGCTGCCGGAACTGGATATAGATATTGCCGTAGGTCTCTCTCAGGATCGGGGAGCCGCAGGCAGAGATCAGCGTTTCGTGGAATTCCCTCTCGGCATCCGACCACAGCGCCATCGGCGGCTGACCGTCCTCTGACCGGACGACCTGGGTTTCGATATGTTTCAGCTTGTGGTGCGCCGCGGACAAGCCCGCCTCCCAGGCCACACCGCCTTTCTGCATCGACAGGATTGCACCCTCCTGTTCCAGCAGGATCCGAAACTGCGTGATGTCGCGTCGCCGTTCCGGGGTGGTCATGCGGGCCCGGAACCCGCGCTGCATTTCGAAATCCACCAGGCCCACCGTCGAGAGCCTGAGCAACACATCCCGTATCGTATTGGCGGAACAGCCATATTCGCCCTGAAGCTCCGACGGCTTGAGCTTCTGACCCGGACGAAAAGCCGCCGTCATCAGCTTGCGCTGGATGTCCTCGTAGATGTCTGGCGTATCAATCCGCGTCACGTGCGACTCGTTGTTTCTTGCGATTTCTCTAAAATTTCGAAATTTTCGAGATTTTCAAGTTTTTGTTGGCAGAGGCCTGAGCGATTGTTACGCTCCCTCCACGCGCAACCGGAAGAAGGCGAACCGCACCGCCGGTCGCGCACCTGAATGGGAGGACATCAATGAAGACATTCGTGCAAGCGGCCGCCGCGGCTGCTCTTGTCGCATCGACGGCGCTGAGCGCGTCAGCCGAAACGACAACCCTGCGCATCCAGACGCATTACGCGCCCGAGACCGTGTCGGGCAGGTTGGCTGCGCAGTACATGGAAGACATCCAGACGATGTCGAACGGCGAGATCGAAGTGGAAATGTTCTACAGCTCGTCAGTGGTCAAATCGGTCGAAACCTTCGACGCGGCCGCGACGGGCATTCTGGATTGCGACATGACCGGCGGTGGCTACCAGACCGGCAAGAACTCCGCCTTCCAGTTCGTGGGCGACATCATGGGTGGCTACGACACACCCTATCAGCAGCTCTCTTGGCTCTATTTCGGGGGCGGCCTGGAAGCGGCAGCACCTCTTTACAACAAATATGGCATGGAGCTGATCGGCTGGTGGGTCTACGGGCAGGAAAGCTTTGCCTCCTCCAAGCCCATCGCCACGGTGGAAGACTTCAAGGACTGGAAATTCCGCTCGCCTCCGGGCATGCAGACCAAGATCTTTGAAAAGCTGGGCGCAGCGCCCATCGTGATGGACTTTACCGAGATCTTCACGGCGCTTGAAACCGGCATCATTGACGGCGCGGATGCGTCCGGTCTGGCCAACAATGTGGGTCTTGGCCTTTACGACATCGTCAAATATGCCAACTTCCCCGGCTTCCACTCGATGCCATCGGACCATCTGGCCTGTAACAAGGCCGTCTTTGACGCGATGCCCGCGCATCATCAAAAGATCATGAAGGTCGCCATGGAGGCATTGGCCCTGCGCACCGCGCTGACATTCGAGAAAAAGAATGCAGAGGCCGCGGCTCAACTGCGCGATCAGGGCGTGACCCTGTCGCAATGGGCGCCTGAAGAGCTGGCCAAGTTCCGCGCCGCGGCACAGGCCACATGGCCCGAATTCGCGGACACGCCCGAAGCCAAGGCGCTGGTCGACGCGCACCTGACCTATCTGGGTCAACTGGGGCTCGTCTCCGAATAAGCCTGATCGGCGGGGCCCTTAGGGCCCCGTCCTGCCCGGAGGACAACGCAGCCGGGCTTCACCACAGAGGGGGAAACACGATGCAGGAGCGCTCCGGCAGCCTGATCGAATGGCTTGTGCCCTTGGGCTTCATCTTTTGCTCCGGTTGGGTGATCTGGCACATGCCGGCCTTCACCCTGGATTTCGCGCCGCCCGACGATCCATCCCAATTCGACAAACTGTCCGCGCTCTTCCAGCGCAATGACGTGACCCCCGGGCTGGGCGGCCTCTTTGGCGGTTTCGCCGATGCCGTGGACTGGCTGGCCATGCTCGGCCTGCCCCTCTTTGCCATTCTGGGCGTGATAACCGTGCGCCGTGCGCCGATGGAGTTCGAAAGCTGGCGCCCCGCCGACCGGCTTGCCGTGTTTATCGGGCGCATCACGATGATGCTGGTCGTCGTTCTGTGCTGTGTGATGCTTTATGAGGTGTTCGTCCGCTACGTGCTGAACGCCGCCACCCTTTGGGCCAACGAACTGTCGCTCTGGCTGGCCGGTTTCATCTTCCTTTGCGCGGGCCTCTACGCGATGCAGCAGCGCAGCCATATCCGTATCTTCCTGCTTTACGACTATTGCCCGCGCTCGGTTCAGCGTTTGTTTGACTGTATCTCGACCTTTCTGATCGTTGTGTTCGCCTTCTTCCTCGTCTTCGGCGGCTACGGCGAAGCGTTCGACAAGTTCTATCGCTGGGAAACCTTCGGGACCGCTTTCGATCCTCCGATCCCGGCCACGATCAAGCCCGCCGTGCTGATCGTGATCTCTCTCGTGGCGCTGCAGGCGGTGGTCAACCTGATCTCGGACTGGAACGCCGAGCCGGTGATCCACACCGCCGCCGATGACATCGACGAAGACGAATTACGCCGCATGCGTGAAGCGGTGGGCGACAGCGGCGTGGGGGACAAGGACGTAACCCGCAGCGCCGTTCAGCATGGCGCGGGAGGCAAGGATTGATGGATATCGGAACGATCTCTCTGGTCCTGATGATCGGCCTTCTCGTCCTGCTCTCCATCGGCATGCCTCTGGGCTTTGCCTCCGCCTTCATGGCGGTGGTCGTCCTCTTCATGCGGTTCGAGCCGGACGTGCTGCTGGACCCCACGCTTTGGGGCGAGGGGTTTTTGACCGGGCGACCGGGCAGCGGGCCTCTGAATATCTTATCGCAGCGCATCTACGGCGATGTGATGACGAGTTACGTGCTCATATCCATACCGCTTTTCATATTCATGGCCGCTCTGCTTGAGCGGTCGGGCATCGCCAAGTCGATGTATGACAGCCTCAACATCTGGCTGAACCGCACGCGGGGCGGCATCGCCATCGTGACCTCGATCATGGCCGTCATCATGGCCGCGATGTCCGGCATCATCGGCGGAGAGGTTGTTCTGCTGGGCCTGATCGCCCTGCCCCAGATGCTGCGGCTGGGATATAATCAGAACCTCGCCATCGGCACGATCTGCGCCTCCGGCAGCCTGGGCACGATGATCCCGCCGTCGATCGTTCTGATCATCTACGGGCTGATTACCGAGACCTCGATCAAGGCGCTCTTCACCGCGTCCTTCATCCCCGGCTTCATGCTGGCGTCGTTCATCATCATCTACATCATCATCCGCACGCAGCTGAACCCAGACCACGCCCCCCTGCCCGAGCCCATCCCGGGAGAGCCCGAAGGCCCCGAAAAGCGCAAGCTCTTCGCCGCGTTTCTCTGCGTGCTGGTTGCGGGCTTCTGGACGTTCTTCACCCTGCGTGTCCTCTTCTTTGAATATTCCGGCCAGAACGCGGCCCAGACCGGCGATCCAATCCGATTTGGCACGATGGATTACTTGCCCTGGTTTGCCGGAACCGTCGCCATTGCGCTGGCCCTGATCTTCTTTGTCTTCGGAAAGGAACGTACCGCCCGGGGCTGGAACATGGGCAAGGGCCTGGTTCCTCCGATCATCATCATCGGCGTGGTGCTAGGGTCGATCTATATGGGTATCACCGGCATCACCGAAGCCGCCGGCATGGGCGCCTTCGCCGTGCTTGTCCTTGCCGTGCTGCGGGGAGAGTTCAGTTGGGATCTTCTTTGGGATGCTTTGATGCGCACGCTGAAATCCACCGGGACGATCATCTGGGTGACCATCGGCGCCACGGCGCTTGCCGGCGCCTACACCATCGCGGGCGGGCCGACCTATGTGGCGAACCTGATCCTGGGCACCGACCTGCCCACGATGGGCATCCTGCTGATCATGATGCTGATCCTGCTCTTCATGGGCGCTTTCATGGATTGGGTCGGCATCGTGCTCCTGATCATCCCCGTCTTCCTGCCCATCGTGCAACGCCTGCCGATCGAGGAGATCGGCTTTATCGGAGAGCTTCAGCCGAAATACCTGGCTGTCTGGTTCGGCGTGCTCTTCTGCATGAACATGCAGGTCAGTTTCCTCTCTCCCCCCTTCGGCCCGGCAGCGTTTTATCTGAAATCCGTGGCCCCGCCGCATATCTCGCTGACCGATATCTTCAAAGGGTTCCTACCCTTCATCGGTATCCAGCTTCTGGCCCTTTCGGTGCTGATCATCTGGCCGCCGATTGTCGAGATCCTGCTGAATTAAGGTGTGCGATGACCGATACGATCCGCCTCGATCCCGCCGACAATGTCGTCACGGCCACCCGCGCGCTTGAGGCCGGCCACGCTGTCGAAGGCACGGCCACCCGTGCGCTGATCCCGTCGGGTCACAAGATCGCCACGCAGGCCATCGCACAGGGCGATGCGGTGCGCAAATATGCGCAACTGATCGGCTATGCCTCCGCCGACATTGCGGCGGGGGAGCATGTGCACACCCACAACGTGGCCTTCCGCAACACCGATCAGACCTATGACTTCGGCACCGATCTGCGCCCTGCCCGCCCGGTGGAGCCTGCGGTCTTCCAGGGCTACCGCCGGGAAAACGGCCAGGTCGGGACGCGCAACTACATCGCAGTCGTCACCTCGGTGAATTGCTCGGCCACCGCGGCGCGGATGATCGCGGCGCATTTCACACACGAACGGCTTGCCGAGTATCCCAACGTGGATGGCGTCGTCGCCTATGTGCACGGCACCGGCTGCGGCATGGCTGGCGACGGTGACGGGTTCGAGGCATTGCAGCGGGTGATGTGGGGCTATGCCCGCCATCCCAATCACGCCGCCGTTCTGATGGTCGGTCTGGGCTGTGAGATGAACCAGATCGACTGGCTGCTTGACGCTTACGGTCTCAGGCACTCCGAAACCTTCCAGACCATGAACATCCAGTCCGTGGCCGGTCTGCGTCGCACGGTCGAGGCGGGGATCGCCAAGATCACCGACATGCTGCCCCATGCCAATCGCGCCACGCGTGAGCCCTGCCCGACCTCCGCGCTGAAAGTCGCGTTACAATGCGGCGGCTCTGATGCGTGGTCCGGCATCACCGCCAACCCGGCCCTGGGATACGCAACCGACCTGCTGGTCGCGCAAGGCGGCACCGGCGTTCTGGCCGAAACGCCCGAGATCTACGGGGCCGAGCACCTGCTGACCCGCCGCGCCGTCAGCACCGATGTGGGCGAGCGTCTGATCGGCCTGATCCGATGGTGGGAAGACTACACCGCCCGCAACAAGGGCTCGATGGACAACAACCCAAGCCCCGGCAACAAGAAGGGTGGACTGACCACGATCCTCGAAAAGTCGCTGGGCGCGGCAGCCAAGGGCGGGACCACGCCGCTGACCGGTGTCTACAAATACGCCGAGGAGGTGCGGGCCGCCGGTTTCACCTTCATGGACAGCCCTGGCTATGATCCCGCCTCGGTCACCGGCCAGATCGCGGGGGGCTGCACCCTTGTGTGCTTCACCACCGGGCGCGGCTCTGCCTTTGGATCCAAACCCGCACCAACGATCAAGATCGCCACGAATTCCGAAATGTATGCCCGCATGACCGAAGACATGGACATCAATGCGGGCGACATCCTCTCCGGCGGCGTCAGCGTCGAGGAGAAGGGGCGCGAGATCTTCGAGATGTTCCTCGACGTGGCATCCGGGCGCCCCAGCAAGTCCGAGGCGCAGGGATTGGGCGATTACGAATTCGTGCCCTGGCAAATCGGGGCGGTGATGTGACCACGCTCCGCGCAGGGCTGATCGGGGCGCATATCGGGCGGACCCGTCTGCCGGCTGCGCTCGACATCCTCTGCTCCATGGCAGGCTGGACCCTGGATTTTACCCTGATCGACACTGCGGAACGACCCGCGTTCGATCTGGCCCGGACGCTTGATCTGGCGCGGGCCGACGGCTGGACCGGCATGACCATCACCCATCCCTGGAAGCCGCAGGCACGTCTTTATGCCGGCACCGCGGCAAACGTCGAGATCGCGCATCTCGGCGCCCTCAACACGCTCACCTTTTCGCCCGTGCTTTGCGGTTACAACACCGACTATACCGGCTTTCTGGGTGCGCTTGAGGCCGCAGGTCTCGCACCCCTTGGTGACGTCGTCATGATCGGCGCGGGCGGCGTGGCCGAGGCGCTTGGCCCGGCGCTTTTGGCCCGGATGTCGAATGACGCCTGCCTGAAAATCGCTGACATAGAGCCTGCACGGGCCGAAAACCTTGCGGCCCGCATCGGCGCCCGGAGGCTGGACATGGCCGATCTGCCCGCGGCCTGCGCGGCGGCCGATGGGGTGATCAACGCAACCCCGCTTGGGATGGGCGAGGACGCGCGCTCCCCCTTCGATCCGATCTGGCTTGGGTCCCAACGCTGGGCCTTCGATGCCGTCTATACGCCAACCAACACGCCGTTCCTGCAGGCCGCTGGCGCCGCCGGTCTGACCTGCCTGACCGGGTTCGAACTCTTCCGCCACATGGCGATTGGCAGCTTCACCGCCTATACCGGCATCCATTTGCCCGCGCCTGACGCGTTGGACCGCCTTCTTCCCCTTCGCCCAGATTGAAAGGATCTCCCATGAGCACACCACGTATCGGATTCATCGGCCTCGGATTGATGGGCAGCGCCATGGTCGGTCGCCTTCAGGACAAAGGCTATGCCCTGACCGTGATCGCCAACAGAAGCCGGGCGAACGTTGAAAAGGCCGTCTCTCGCGGCGCAACCGAAGTCACCACTTCCAAGGCGATTGCCGAAGCGAGCGATATCGTGATGCTCTGCGTCGACACCTCCGCCTCGGTCGAGGCGCGGATGCGGGGCGCCGAAGGGGTCATCGCCGGGCTCAAGCCGGGCGCGGTCGTGATCGACTTCGGCACCTCGCTGCCCGGCTCCACCCGGGCCCTGGGCGACGAGGTCTCGGCAAAAGGCGCCACCCTTCTTGATGCACCACTGGGCCGAACGCCGTCTCATGCCGTGGACGGTCTGCTGAACATCATGTGTTCGGGCGACAAGGCAACGTTCGATCAAGTCCACCCCGTGCTGAGCGATCTGGGCGAAAACGTCTTTCACCTCGGGCCTTTGGGATCCGGCCATACGATCAAGCTGATCAACAACTTCTTTGCCATGACCACCGCCAATGCGATGGCCGAGGCGTTTGCGATGGCCGATGTGCAGAATGTGCCCCGGCAGGCGCTTTACGATGTGATGTCGGCCGGACCGCTGAGATCCGGCATGATGGATTTCATCAAGACCTACGCCGTCGACGGGGATCCGATGCAGCTTGCCTTCGCCGTGAAGAACGCAGCCAAGGATGTCGGCTATTACGCCCAGATGGCCGAGGATGCCGGTGTCGAAACGATCATGTCGAAATGCGCACTGACCGGCCTCAAGACCGCGATGGAGGATGGGCGAGGCGAAGACATGGTGCCCCAGATGGTCGATTTCTACGCCAAGCATTTCGGCCGTTAGCAAGTGGCCGTCACCGCCCGCGCCAACGAGGATCGCGCCAGCCTTGGCATCGCGATGACCCTTGCGGCCTGGGCGTTTTTCACCGTCGTCGACGGGTCGATGAAGTGGCTGGCCGTGGCCGGCTTTCCCGCCGCGCAACTCGCCTTCATGCGCTATCTGCCGCATTTCGCGATCTCGACCGGCCTCCTGCTGCTGCGCAGCGGCGCGCGTTGGGATGTCTTCGGAACCTCTCACCTGGGTCTTTGCCTTCTGCGCGGCGTGCTTCTGGCGTCGGCCACCTTTTTCAATTTCGTCGCGCTGAAATTCCTGCCGCTCACCGTTACCGGATCGGTGATGTTCTCGGCCCCGATCATCGTCTGCGCCCTCTCCTGGCCGCTTCTGGGCGAACGGGTCGGGCCGTGGCGCTGGTTTGCCATCGCCCTGGGGTTCATCGGCGTTCTTGTGGTCATCCGGCCCTTTGATGCGACCTTTCACTGGGCCGCTTTGCTCAGCGTCTATAATGCGCTGGCCCTGTCGCTCTATTCGATCATCACCCGAAAACTGTCGGGCATCGTCGCGGCGGAAACGATGCAATTCTACATGGGCCTTGTCGGCACACTTCTCACCTTGCCCGCCGCGCTTTGGCTCTGGCAGGATCCCGGAACCGCCCTGAACTGGGGCCTGATGCTGCTTGCGGGCACCGCCGCATGGGCCGGGCATGAGCTTTTCTCACGCGCGCATGGCTTCGCGCCCGCGAACACGCTGATCCCCTATACCTACAGTTTCCTCATCTACATGACCCTCGCCGGTTACCTGATCTTCGGGGACATGCCCGACGGTCTGACCCTGCTGGGCGCGGGGATCATCATCCTGTCGGGCCTTATCATCTGGCGGCGTGCGATGATCCGCGAGGTCTAAAGACCGATGATCGCCCTCAACGCCCCATCCGGATCGGTCGAGCGGCACGCATCGGCAAGCCGATCCGCCAACGGATCGTCCAGGGTGCGCCCCGCCTCACATTCGCGCCGGACAAAATGCAGCCAGGCCGAAACGGCTGCCTCCAATGCCGGGCTCTTCTGCCCTGTCCGGTCTTTCAGTGTCGCCGCGATGCGCACCGGCATCTTCTGGCTGCCGTCCATCGCGATCTGCCGCAAACGGTGGTCGAGGTGGGGGTTCTCGAACCGCCGGATCAGGCTTTCGGCATAGCCCACTTTCCGCGCGTCCTCCGGCAAGGTGTCGGCCGCCTCCGCCATCAGGGCACGGGCCATCTGCCGCAATTCGGGATCGGCGACGGCCTCATGAACAAAGCTGTGCCCCGCCAGGCTACCCGCATAGGCCAGGTACGAATGGGCGCCGTTCAGCATTCTCAGCTTGCGCATCTCGTGCGGGGCCACGTCAGCCACCCATTGCACACCCGGCCAATCCGGGCGGCGCCCGGCAAAATCGTCCTCAATCACCCATTCGGTGAAGTCCTCGGTCGGGACGGCCATTCGATCTCCGGTCTTCTGTCGCACGGCATCTGTCGTTGCAGGCGTGATGCGGTCCACCATCGTGCATGGGAACATCAAACCACCCGGCAAGGTAAGCCCGGCCAGCCTGGCGAACCGTTGCACCGCCTGCTCCAGCTTGCGGCCATTCTCCGGCAGGTTGTCACAGCTCAGCACGGTAAGCGGCGCGCTTCGCCGTGCCAGCCCGTGGGCCAGATATCCAACCGGCGTCGCCGGACCCTCCCCCGCCAGATCGGCGCGGATCGCGGGATCGCTCTCATCCAGTTTTCCCGCCGGGGTCAGATGATACCCCTTCTCCGTCACCGTGAGGGTCACAACCTCGACGGCATCATCCGCCACAGCCGCGATGACGGCCTGCGGATCCTCCGGCGCGACAAGGATGCGATCAAGGCAAGTGATCCGTTCGACCCGGCTGCCACCGACATCCTGGATCAGCACGATATAGGCGCAGCCCTGCCCGGCCAGACCATCCCGCACCGCAGCGGATCTGAGGCTGACGCCCGTGATCCGCCAGTCCGGCAGCTGCGCGGTGTACCATGCCTGATGCGCGCGAAAGAAATTGCCGACCCCCAGATGCAGAATTCGACCCATGATCATCCCAATTTGTAAGATTTCCGGGCAAGCCCCACCGCCAGCTCCTCGGCCAGCATCCGGGCGTCCCCGCGCCCGAAGAGACCCTTTTCAATCTGCCCGGCAAGATGCAGCGCCGTCGCCCGGCGCCACAGGTCGTGCCGGGCCGGGATCGACAGAAAGGCCCTTGTGTCGTCATTGAACCCGGCGAGGTTCCAATAGCCCGCTGTCTCCACGACCTGATCGAAATACCGCGCGATGCCCGCGGCGCTGTCATGAAACCACCAGGGCGGCCCGATCCTCAGGCAGGGCCAGTGACCGGCCATCGGCGCAAGCTCCCGCGCATAGGTTGTTTCGTCCAACGTGAAAAGGATCAGCGTCAGGTTCGGTGTGTTGCCTACACGGTTCAAAAGCGGCTCCAGCCCGCGCACGAAATCGGACCGGACCGGAATGTCTGCGCCCTTGTCCCGTCCGAACCGGGCCATCACATCCGCATTGGTGTTGCGCCGGCTGCCTGCGTGAAGCTGCATCACCATACCGTCTTCAACCGACATCTGCGCCATCTCGGTCAGCATATGCCCGGTGAAAGACGCCGCCTCCTCCGCGCTCCCCTGCCCTGCCCGCAGTTTGGCGTAAAGCGCCTCAAGATTGTCGAGCCAAAGCGTTTGAAGGACCTCGACCGCGTGATCTGTGGCCGTGGCCCCCATGTCGCGGAACGCACGGCGTCGCTTGCGGATCGCATCAAGGAAGCCTTTGAAATCCTTTGTATCTTCGCCTGTTATCTCGCCCAGCCGATCCAGTTCCGCCTGCCATTCAGGCCGGGTCGCATCCAACAGGCCGTCAGGCCGGAAGGTTGGGATCACCCGCCCCTCCCACTGGCTTTCCCGGATCGTTCGGTGATGCCGCAGATCGTCCAGCGCGCTATCCGTGGTTGCCAGCACCTCGATCCCGAACCGGTCGTAAAGCGCCCTGGGCCGCGTCTCGTCCCGCTGCAGCCATTCGGTGATCTGGTCATAAATGGCATCCGCCGTCTCGGGACCCAGAGGCATGTCGCAGCCAATGGTTTGCGTCAGCACATACTCCATCCACCACCGGCTTGGCGTGCCCAGAAACAGATCCCAATGCTGCGCGAACCGCTGGAAGATCGCACGGGGGTCGCGCGCCGCCTCCGGCACGCCCACGCCCAGCTCCTCCAGGCGCACACCTTGCGAATAAAGCATCCGGAACACGTAGTGATCCGGCACGATCAGCAACGTTGCGGGATCGGGAAAGGGCGCATCCTCCGCAAACCAGGCGGGCTCGGTATGTCCATGCGGGGACACGATGGGAAGATCCCGGATTTCCGCGTAAAGATCACCCGCTGTCCCCTTCAGCTCTTTCATGCCCGCCCCCTCGCAATCGCCCTTGGCCTTTGCCGACATTAACGTCAATCTGCGCGGAAGGGAGGCAAAATGAAAACCTTACTTATCGGGATGGGTATGGTGGCGCCCACGCATCTTGCGGCGTTGCGCGATAACCAGTCCGGCATCAGACTGGCGGGTGTGGTCTCACGCAGTGCGACGCGCGCCGAGGGGCATGCGCGGCAGGCCACAGAGGCGCTTGGCTACCCGGTGCCGGGCTATGCGACCCTTGCAGAGGGCCTGTCGTCAAAGCCTGACTTCGCACTGCTGATTACGCCGCCCGACACGCGGTCCAGCTATGTTGGCGCGCTCGCCGCGGCCCGGATCCCGATCCTGATGGAAAAACCCATAGAGCGCACGTTCGCGGCCGCGCAGGAGATCGTTGCGACCTGCGATGCGACGGACACCCCTCTAGGTCTCTGCTTTCAACATCGCACCCGCGCCGCCTCCTCCAAGCTGAAGGCGCTTTTGGACGGCGGGGCCCTTGGCCAGATCGTGGATGTCGACATCCGCGTGCCCTGGTGGCGCGATCAGCACTATTACGATGCGCCGGGCCGGGGCACTTATGCCCGCGATGGCGGTGGCGTGATGATCAACCAGGCCATCCATACACTGGACCTGGCGCTTTGGCTCTGCGGGCCGGTGGCGAATGTACAGGCGCGAATGAGGACCAGCCCGCTCCACCGGATGGAGGCTGAGGATATCGCCGCCGCCCTCCTGGAGTTCCGAAACGGGGCGAGCGGCGTTCTGTCGGCCAGCACCATTGCTTATCCCGGCTCGGCGGAAAGCGTGACCCTGATCGCCACCCAGGCCCGTGCCCATCTTGAAGGCGGTTGCTTGACGCTCGACTGGCTGGACGGGCGAACGGAGCGTTTCGGAGAGACCGCAACGACCGGCGGAGGTGCGGATCCCATGGCGTTCACGCATGCCTGGCATCAAACCATCCTTGAGGATTTTGCCGATGCACTGCGCGCGGGGCGCCCTCCCCTCGCGCCGGGGCTCGAGACGCTTCATGTGCACGCTGTGATTGACGCGATGACCCGTTCGGCGGCGTCCGGGCACATAGAGGAGATCGCCGAATGACAGTCCCTTTTGTCGCCCTGGGTCTGGACCATCGTCACATCTACGGCATGACCGAAAACATGCTGCGGGCCGGCGCGCGGTGCCTGGGCTTTTGGACCGACGGCACCCCGCAACCGCTGGAAGGGTTTCAAAAGCGCTTTCCAGACCTACCGCGCTTCTCCACGCTGGAAGAAGCGCTTGGCGCAGGCGGTGAGCTGGCCCTTGTCTCGGCGATCCCCGCGGACCGCGCTGACCTGGCCGTTCGGGCCATGGACGCCGGGCTTGACGTGATGACCGACAAGCCCGGTTGCACCGACCTCACCCAGCTGGAAAAGCTGAAACAAGCCGTGGCCCGCACCGGGCGTATCTGGTCGATCAACTTCTCCGAACGGTTCGAGGTGCCATCGGTCACCTTGGCCGATCAGTTGATTTCCGAAGGCGCCATCGGGCGGGTTGTCCATACCTGCGGGTTGGGCCCGCACCGGCTGAACCGGGCCACGCGGCCCGACTGGTTCTTTCAGCGCACGCGATATGGTGGCATCCTGACCGACATTGCATCGCACCAGATCGACCAGTTCCTGCATTTCACGGGGTCCGACGACGCCGAGGTCACGATGGCCCATGTCGCTAATCATGCCAATCCCGATGATCCCGGCCTGCAGGACTTTGGAGAGATTGCTCTACGCTCCCCGACAGGGTCGGGCTATATCCGGGTCGACTGGTACACACCGGATGCGCTGCCGAATTGGGGGGACGGGCGGCTGACGCTGCTGGGGACCGATGGATATATCGAGCTGCGCAAATACGTGGATGTCGCCGGTCGCCCGGGCACCGATCATCTGGTTCTTGTCAACGACACAAGATGCGAAACGATTGATGCGCGCGATGCGGGCCTGCCCTATTTCGAGCGGTTGCTCCACGATATCCGACACCGAACCGAAACCGCGATGTCCCAGGCCCATTGCTTCAAGGTGATGGAACTGGCCCTGACCGCGCAAGCCCTCGCCGAACGCACATGATCCGCGTGGCTGTCATCGGCGGCGGCATCGGCGCCCAGCATCTGGAGGCCTATCGCCATCTTCCGCAATTTGACCCGGTTCTGATCGTCGACAGGGACCCGGCGCGCCTTGAGGCGCTGGCCATCGACGGCACCAGCGGAGCATCTGAGATCGCAGAGGCGCTGCACCCCGATATCGACCTTGTCGATATCTGCTTGCCCCCTGCCCTGCACGCCGAAACCGCCATTCAGGCGCTGGAGGCCGGAAAGCATGTGATTTGCGAAAAACCGTTTGCGACCTCACTGCACGATGTCGACCGGATCGCACAGGCGGCTGCGCGGGCGGATTGCCAGGTTTTCCCGGTCTTTCAGTACCGCTTTGGACCCGCATTCGCCCAGCTTCGCGCGCTTCGAGACGCTGGTTTGACCGGTGCGCCGCACAGTGCGGCGCTCGAGACGCATTGGTCGCGGGACGCGGATTACTACGCCGTCCCGTGGCGTGGCACCTGGGCCGGGGAACAGGGCGGCGCAATTGTCACCCATGCTATCCACGCCCACGATCTGCTGTCACACTACATGGCCCCGGTTCATGCCGTCACCGCGCGGCTGGCAACCCGCGTCAACCCTATCGAAACCGAAGACACCGCGGCGCTGATCTTCGAGCTTGAAGGCGGCGCGCTAGCGACAAGCTCTGTCACGTTGGGGGCCGCGTCGGATCAGACGCGGATCAGATTTGTCTATGAGTGCCTGACCGCCACCTCGGGCACCCTGCCCTATGCGCCATCCGAAGGCGGCTGGAGCTTTATCGCCCGCGCGCCTTCCGACCAGGCAGAGGTCGATGCCTGCCTCGCCTCCGCGGCGGATGAAAAGCCCGGCTTTGACGGGTTTCTGACCGAAGTGGCCAAGGCGTTAAACGGGGATCCCGCGCACCGCGCCGTCAGCCTCGCGGATGGGCGAGCGTCCATCGAACTCGTGACCGCGATCTACTCCGCCGCGCAAAGCGCGCGGCGCACGACATTACCGCTCTCGGCGGATCACCCGATGCGAATGGGATGGAGACCATGAAAGAATGCTGGCGCTGGTTTGGCCCGGATGATCCTGTCACGCTCTCGGATCTGCCGCAGGTCGGCGCAACCGGAATTGTCACCGCATTGCATCAGATACCTGCGGGCCAGCCCTGGCCCGACACCGAAATCGCGCAGCGCAAAGCCATGATCGAGGCCGCAGGACTTCGGTGGGACGTGGTGGAAAGCGTTCCGGTCTCAGAGGCCATCAAAACGCAGGGCGCCGATCTGCGCGCGCATCTGGATGCCTATTGTGACACGCTGCGCGCGCTGGCGGCGCAGGGGATCAACGTCATCTGCTACAATTTCATGCCGATCCTTGACTGGACGCGCACCCAGACACAGGCCCCGCAGCCCCATGGCGGCACGGCGATGCTTTTCGACCTGACGGATTTTGCGGCCTTTGACCTCTTTCTTCTGCAACGCCCCGGCGCGGCAGAGGATTATGACGCAGCGGTGAGAGAGGCGGCGCATCGGCGCATCCGGGATCTGGATGATGCGGGCCGGACGCGTCTGATCCGGACCATTGTTGCCGGTCTGCCGGGGGCCAACGATGGCTGGACCCTTGCCGATGTCAGGGACCGTCTGGCCACCTATGACGGGATCGGTCCCGACCGCCTGCGCGCCCACCTCATCGACTTTTTGTCCGAGGTTGCACCGGTGGCGCAGGACCTGGGCCTGCGCCTCTGCTGCCACCCGGACGATCCGCCGTTCCCGCTGCTGGGCTTGCCGCGCGTGATGTCATCAACCGACGATTACGCACGCACGCTGAAGGCGGTGGATCTGCCGGCCAATGGCGCGACGCTCTGCACGGGCTCTTTGGGTGTGGCGGAAAACTTTGACGTCACCGACTTCATCCAGCGCCTCGGCCCCCGGATCCATTTCGCCCATCTGCGCAACACGACCCGTCTGCCCGGACCCGACCGAACCCGCCCCAACTTTTTCGAAGCGCCCCATCTGGAGGGGGATACCGACATGGTGACCGCCATCCGGCTGCTCTGCGAGGAGGAGGCCCAAAGGCGGCATCAAGGGCGCGACGATTGTGACATTCCCATGCGTCCCGACCACGGTCAGGAGCTTCTGCATGACCGGGATACACACAGCCTCCCGGGCTATCCGCTGATCGGTCGCATGCGCGGTCTGGCAGAGCTTCGCGGTGTCATGGCGGCCGTGCGCCACGCGCCCTGACCCGAAATTGCCAATTGGCAATTTTCCGGATCGGTCACAGCGGATTGGCTTCGGTGAATTTCCGCGCGAACGCCAGAAAGGCCCGGTCCGGATCCTCTGCCGGGGCCTTGCCCGAGGCCCAGCTGCGCCATTCACCTTCAATGTAATAGATATCATATCCCGGATGACGCAGCTTGGCTGTTTCATACGTCTCGGGCCGCAGCGCCGCCCCTCGGGCATCGAGCCAAGCCGGACGGGGTGCGATCTCTTCCGCGCGGCCTTCGGCCCGGGCGCGGCGACCCACCTTTGAAAAGGTCACGCCCCGCTCGGCAACGCCCTGCCCTGCCCCGTCTTTCTTCCACCATTTCAGTTCGACATGGGTCACCTTTCGGCCCGTCTTGATCGGCAGGATCTCGACCAGGTAATCCGAAAGCGCATTCACTTCGGCGACGGCGGGTTTCACAGCACGCAGTTGCAGGTTCGACCAGGTCGTCAGCTTGCCCTTGGGCACCCCAAGCACGCCGCGCAACGCATCGAGGGAGAACCTCTCGGACGCACGGTATTTCAGATTGCCCCGCTTTTGCACCATCTCGTACAGCGTGAGGGCGTACTTGCTGGAGAGCGCGAACATCACCTCGCGTTGCAGGCGCGCAAAGACCGCCGAGTCCCGGATGATGTTGCGCAGCCGCGCCGGGATCTCGTATTGAAGTACCCCATCGCGCCGCAGGGTTTCGACATTCCCGCCCAAAAGCTGCACCCGCTCGATCGCCGGCTCACCGTTGCGGGTCACCTCGACCTTTACGATGGCTGTCATAAGCCGTTCGATCGACTCGCCCACGCGGTCATTGGAATTGTGGCTGCCCCGCAAAAGCGATTTGCTGATGACATGCGTGACCGGCTTGTCGATTGCGTCCCACGCATTCTCCAGCAAAAGGTTATAGATCCGTCTGTCGGCCAGGGTCAGCGGCGTGACCTCGACCAGATCAACCAGCTCACCCGGCTTGATCAGACTCTCGGCATTTGGCCGTGCGTCAATCGTGCGGTAAGGTGCTTTTGCCATGGCAAGGGTTACGGCTGTCTCTTACTTTTGTTTTGCTTTGTGCGTAAGATATCAAGCGACGCTCCCGCCGTCCATCACCCAATTTGTAAGCTTTCGTGCGCCGACGCTGGATTGAAGATCGGCGAATTGTGACTCTATTCAAGGGTCTGAGTCGGCATCAGACC